>NZ_JAKUFR010000005.1:0-112147 GCF_022663555.1 Bacillus cereus group sp. BfR-BA-01381 | reverse complement strand
AGGAAGCAACTAAAGCTGCTTCCTTACTTATCTATTCATAATCTTCTTCATCATCGATTTCTTCGTAATACGCATTACCATTACTTACATATATAGGGCCATTCGCAACATCAATACGTAATACCCATGCCCACGGCACAGCTAAACGCTTATGTATTGCTCGCCAAAAGCTCATTGATTTTCTTTCGTACTCCTGGAACTCCTGAAGTAACTCTTTGTAGGAGGAACCGTCTAACTGAATATTTGTTTCTAACAAACGAGAATGGGCATAGTACTGCAGCTCTAGTTCAGCAGCAATTTCCATTTCTTCTTCCGTTGCCATACCAATAATTGTTCCATCTGGTGGTACAATTTCATATACGTTGTGAACTTCAATAAGCCCTTCTTTCTCTTTCTCAAACATGTAAACAGCCTCCTTTAACATATTTTTTATGTTACAAAGTCATACTTCTACAATAATATCTCTCTTTCCTCTTTTTTTGATAAACTTTTACAAATTATTTATCTGATGACCCGTATTCTCTATCCTTTCGGCAGAAACTAAATCCTCATTATGAAAATTCAACTTAAATATATCGGGCATACGAATTGTTTTCCAAAATCGAAAATCATATTTTGAATCAAAATAATTCATGAGTAATACCATAATATTCCCATGAGTTCCTATTACAATATTCTTATCTTCATATGTTTTTAATATATTTTGCATACATATTACAGCACGCCTTTGCGCTACATCATTCGATTCTCCGCCTTCGTGTGCAAAATCCCAATCTTCCCACACCTTTTGGACCGCATCATTAAAATCTGCTACTGGCTCTGAACTTAATAACCTTTCTCGTAAATCTTCTTCTATTTGTATCGATACATGATATGTATTCGCAATTCCTTGTACAGTTTGAACTGCTCTTTTGTACGGGCTAGAAATCACTACATCAATATGTTTATCTTTTAATAAGCTTGTTACATTCTCTGCATCCAAGTGTCCTTTTTCAGATAAAGGACGCTCCCGTTCTTCTTTTGTATAGGTAGAATGGGCATGGCGAACGAAATATATTGTTGTCATTTATTCATCTCCTTTTTCCGTTTCTACCCAAATTCAATACATTACCATCAAATCCCTTTATCTTTATAATAAGTGCTTTCAAATTTAAATGTTGGTTTTCATATTAATAAAAGGAAACACCTCTATGGTATTTCCCTCATTTAAAATAGACTACATTCAATTAAATACTTTATCAATTTTATTTCTGTCGTATTCTAATATCCAATCATTATATGTATGATACATATTCCTAATTGTATTAGGAGAGGTAGCTAATACATCACAACCTCTATCATCATAAATGTGAAATATAGTATTCTTATTAATATTTATGAAATACACCCTATGAAAAATACGCGGTTTTATTCCCATATCTTGATTACAAATTGCTTTTATCATAGGAATGTATTTCAAGTCTGAAACTTTACATTTCAAAGTATATCTATGTGTTTTATATACCCCGTCTTCATCGTCTTCTGGAAAAACATAAGGGATTGTATTTTTCTGTAACTTAAACAAATCAGACTTCTCTTTTACATACTTAGAAAAGATATTCAATTTGTGTTTGAAAGTTTCACCGTCTGCATAGTCATCTACATCCACTACAATATACATATCGTCTGTTTCGGAATGTAAAGACTGAAATAAAGTAATGGCTCTATTATAAACGCCTTCTAAATATGGGCAGTTTTCATAAATGTTATTGTAATCATAGTTCATACCTAATTTAAAGCGAATACCAATAGCCCAACTATAAAATAGAGGTGGTCTAAGTTCTAAATTGGGAAACGTTTCAAGCATATACTCCTTCAACCTCATCTCAACACCTACCTTTAATAGCATCTTGTTTACATAATAAAATTATTCTATTATAATTTATTTCTAAATTCCTCACTTGTTATAATATCTCGAATAAAATAGTCTACATTATTTTTCAACTTTTGATATGCAATTTGATCTTCTATATCGTTAAACATAATGACAACTTCTACTTTATTCCCTTTCTTATCTGTACTATACAAACTTTTTGTCAATACGAATGCGGTAGAGCCACCTTTTTGACCAGCATATTCAAACTTACTATTTTTAACTGTTCCTTTGAAAATGTTCTCGATTTCTTCTTGCATTGATTTTGGAAAATACTTTCTACTATTTATCTTTTCCATTATACTCATATAATCTTTAGCGTTTGCTCCCACTAATCGATCTGACCAAATTCGCTGAAATTCCATATCTACCTTTAATGGAATATCCCGTTTTTTCCATTCTTCTTCATCTTTCATCCATTCCTGTATTTGTAACACATGCTTATTATATTCATCTTTTGACATGTTACGTAACGTTTTTAATGACTGATTTTCTGGCACATGAAGTTCTTTTTCTACGTATCCTCTCATATATAGTGCAGCCGTATAAGAAGTAAACTTATCATGACTAGTAAGCTCTAACTCTTTTATACTTTCATTTACTCTTTCTATTCCAAGCTTTTCTAACAAATATGTCGTATTTGCATTAGAACTATAATGAATCATACCTTTAGCGACTTCTTCTAAAGCGATTTGTCCATTTTTCACTAACTTTCTAGCTTCAGCGTCTTCTAACCAGTCAGGATGCGCTCCACCATCAGTGTTTTTAACGTAATATTTTTCTAGATCCTGTAATGAAATTTGTTCATCTCGGCTTATTTTTCCTTCTGACACTTGCTTAGCAAATTCAACTGCTATTACGATTTTTGCCATACTCGCTAATGGTAATTTTACATTTTCATTTATGGATATTACTACTTCCCCATTTTTCCTAATTAATAATGAACATGTTTTATCACCTTTATGTTCTTTTATGTACTGTAATACGTAATTAGGATCTTCTTTTGACAAATAGTACTTCGTAATGACAAAGAAAGCTATAACGGCTACTATAATGACTCCTGCAACAATTCCTATAATTTTTAATATGTTCACAATATACCCCCTCTCATACATTCCCTTCTATATTATAATTATAGCGAATCTAATTACAAAATTATACAAAATAGAATAACTCTTCCTAAAAAAGAAAGAGTTATTCTATTTCACATGAAGTTATTTGCCCATTTAACGTAACCACTATATTTGAGTCGCCACTTTCTTTAACACCTTTTATTCGATTTAAGTTAGAGGGACCAATTACAACTGACTCCTTAATTGGCGAAAGGTCTTTCCCTAATTTTTCCGCACTTACACCGTATGCCGCTTGAAATACTTCTGGTGGTGTTAATCTAAGTATGTCTGATCCTTCTGCTGTTTCAAACTGATCGTTATTGAAGAACAAATGTAATTGTACTTCTTCTGTTACCGCTGTGATCCAATGCCACCATCCCATTGGAATAAAGACAGTTTGCCCCGCTTTCATATGATAATTTTGCAATTGATTCGTTTCCGGATTTAAAATGGATGTAACTGCTTCTCCTGATACTACAACATCTAACTCCCACGCATTCGGATGCCAATGTGGTTCCCGCATATGCCCTTTTGTCATAAATAAATCAACAAACGCTCCTCCTATCATGGCTGGTAACTGCGTTGACGTAACTTCATATGCAACGTTTTTCTCATCCCTTTTAAAAAAGATATTTTTTCTCGAATCAAAGAAAAGGTTTGGAGTTCCTGAGCTTTTCTTTAAATTTTTATTATCTGGAACATAACCTGAACTACTCATTTTATCCCTCTTTTCCACTCCGAACATTTCCATCTTCACACTGTATCGTATGGAAAAAATGTATGAATGTGCCTAATCATTCACATAACAAAAAAACATGCCTTCATAAGGAGAGCATGTTTTGTGATATTTTTCACATTATTTAGCTAAAAATAAACTTTTTACTTACCATGATGTAACATTAAATCACTAAGTTCTTCTTCAATGTGATTTAATTTCGCAACGCCTTCTTTCCATTTATGAATATAACGTGAAACCCCAACGAAAAATAAAACGATAATTGTGGAAAGAATAATACCATACACGATTGTTACAGTACTCATAGTTACACTTCCTTATAATTAGTAATGTGGTTATTAGTTATATTTTTATTATAAACCTTTTTCTTTTAAAATACTTCAATTTCAACTTTTTGTAACAAAATTGATTTTTCTAATAATAATATTACATAACATGATAATGCTAGAAGAAATCTCTTTCAGATTTCTTCTAGCGTTATAATTCAAAGAACTAAAACTCTCATTCATAATCCTTTTACTTTACACCGACTGAAACCGTTTCTGGCAATGTACTACCACCATCAATGACAATGTGTGTACCTGTTATGTAGCTTGATTCATCGGATGCTAAAAAACCTGCTAACTGACCTACTTCTTCAATTTTCCCTAAACGTCCTAAAGGAACACCTGAAGCAATTCCATCGATTACATTACTCGGCTCATTTGGATCAGATTCATTTGCTATTTGCTCTGCCATTGGTGTCATAATGTAACCTGGACAAATTGCATTTACGGTAATATGATGTTTTGCAACTTCTCGTGCTAACGCTTTTGTAAATCCCCAAATTGCTGCTTTCGTCGTTGCATATGCAGTTTCCCCTTCATCAGCAACCAATGTTCCTGTTACAGAAGACATATTTACAATCTTTCCGTAATTTTTCTCAACCATATATGGCAATACCGCTTTAGAAAAATTCCATACCCCATTAATATTTACTTGAAATTGAAAATCACGCATTTCATCTGACATATCTAAAAAATTTGCAAGTCGAATAACACCGGCGTTATTTACTAACACATCAATCTTTCCGTACTTCTCATATGCATCTTTCGCTACTTCTTTTACAGCATCCATATCAGCTACATCGACTACATAACTTGCAGCATCTAACCCTTTACTTACAATATTTTTGGCTGTCTCATGAACTGTCTCTGAAATATCAACAAGTAATACTTTCGCCCCTAGCTCTGCAAATACATGAGCAATTCCAGCTCCGTTCCCCATCGCAGCTCCTGTAACAAAAGCAACCTTACCATCTAATTTCCCCATTTCATAACCCCCTTATAATATATAGAAAGCTTCTACACTTTTTATCATACCAAATATTCCCTCTCATTCTTTACAAAGCTCTATTTGTTGAAAAACGTTCAAAACTAGGAAAATTTTTCACAAATTATACAAAAGTTCACCATATGTACTATTACCATATGAGTTATATTATTTAATAGGAAAAAGGGGATGATATACTATGACGACTTGGTTTATTGTTATGTTAGTTGTATTTGGGGCATTTAAAATTATCGTTTCGAGCCTTCCTAACACTGTTATTGAATCCATTATTAGCAAGTACGAAACACATCCGCAACTGGAAGAAGAGAATGCGACTGTTACAATCAATGGAAATAACTTAGAAGGCGAACAAAAATCCAAAATTATTCATGATTTTAACGAAGGTTTATTTTTAGATCGCTATTATGCACCGCCACATAATGAGGGTACTCCTTTAATTATTAATGCAAAACGCGGCAAAAAAGATTTTACATTTTATATTTATAGTCATGAAGAGCATGTTGATGTTGTCAAGCAACATAAAAAGAAAGTAGTTGCTTATAGTTTACGCTCTAAAAATCTTCAAAATAGTGATATGTTCGTATCAGCTGATTTAGCTTAATACTCAAATATAAAAAGGAATTCATGGCATATGAATTCCTTTTTACTATTTACTGAAAAATAAGCTCTGTCTTCAAACTATCTTTCGGTAACAGCCATCCTTTTTGATCTAAACTCTGCATTAATAATTCTCTTTGTTCTTTTGCAATACTTTCCTCTTTTGTTTTAAACGACACTTCTATTACGAAATCATCTTCTATTTTCCCTGTATTACTTAGTTGCCAAACTTCAATATTCGTTTTAATATTTTCAAATCCCGCTGTATACCTTTTCATTAATACAGGGCCATAAATGCGAGAATTCTTGAGCATTTCTTCTCCCCAATTCGTATACAACCATTTGTTCATTTTCCCTGGTAACTTTTCTATTAACATGTTTTGAGCAGCTCGTTCGTTTGGTAAATCAAGTACTCCATATCCTTTCGCGCTGTAGCTTTTCTTATTTGAAATACTTAACGTTTTCTTCTCAAATCCCCAATCTATTTCCGCCTCATAGTTATCGGTTTTACTATCAAACCCATCATTTTTAGCCACTTCTAGTGCATCTTGAATGACACCATTTTGAATGGGATATCTTTTTTTATATGTTAGCTCAAAATCTTTACTAAATTCTTTCTTTCGAATTCTGGCAAACCAGCCTTCATTACTTAAATTTTTATTTGCCGTATCTAAAAATTGCACTTGTATTCTTTCATAATTTGTACCAGCCTGGAAATATTCTAGTACCTCTTGATTTATCTCTTTTTTATAACCTAATACTTGTTCTGGCTTTAATAATAACTTCACTTCAAAACTAGGTGTCATTGGACTGGCAGCAAACCCTTCTTTAACGTTATAAAGGAAACAACAAAAGAAAATACTTACGAATACAAATACTTTTTTCATATACCTATCCCCTTTACATTTCAAATGACTTCTATACGTTCCATAGTAAGTGAATATACATTTTCATACCCTGCGGTGCTAAGCTTTTTCTGTAATCGATCCGTATCCTCTTTCAATGCGTGTACTAATACCGTATGTTCTGGTGATAATGTATTTAACATCTCTTTCACATCTCTTATACTTTGGTGAACTTTATATGGAACTCGCTTCACCCTACATTCTTTACCTACACGTTCCTTCAAAACTTTTTCTGCAAAACTCCCTTTCGCAATATGTCCAGTAAAGATAATAGAATTTCGTTCTTCATTCCGGAGTTGTTCATAATATAACTGCGCTCGCTTCGTTTGCATATTTGCATCACTCATTACAACTATTCCATAACTATGTTGCGTACCGCTGTCATCATCCATAACTATTATGTTTCTTTTTAAACTCTCCATAAGCTCTTCAAGTTCTTCATTATTTTTGATCCAATCTTTATATGCGAACATCTGTTGGAATCCATCCAAAATTTCTTGATCTACTATAATGGGGAGTTCTTTATATTTTTTATATAAATACAATACGAGATCTTGCGCCCTACCAAGGGGTGGCAATGGTAGTAATGTTATCCCTTTATTCCCGGCGGCGCGTTCAATTTCTGTACATAGTTCTTTTATTCGTTCATGTTGCGAAACATCATCAGTATGATAAGCGGCATCTACGATTGCGACTTTTATATCGCCGTGCAACTTCTCAGGTAAATTAGCTCGTAGTATGTTAGACTCTGCTGAGTAATCGCCAGAATAAAATACATATGTATGACTCATATCCACTAAAAACCAAACAGCTCCTAATACATGCCCACTATACCCCCATTGAAAACGCAATGTAGGGGTAATCTGTACCCATTCATTCGGATTGCTAATCTCATCAATATATACATAATTTAAATCTTTCACATGTTGATCGGTATAAGGTACATGCCATCCTTGCGCCAAATTGTAGTTTCTCCATTTTTCATAGTAAGCTGGGAGTTGCTCCTTCGTATAACGAGTTGTCCATATTTTTTTCTTATATCCATACTTCGCTAATAAAGGTAAGCCCATCGTATGATCTTCATGAATATGTGACAAAAATACTGCATCTAAAAACGGTACAAATTCCCGTTCTATTTTTGGATAACTATCCTCATATGATCGATTAATACCACAATCAAATAATATTTTCGTCTCTTTATTTTTTACAAAGTAGCAGGAGCGACCGTATTCTCCCGCTCCTCCCCATACTTCTATCCTCATCATACTACCCCTTTTCGTTTTTGCTCCATATGTTGCAGAAGTAATAAACATAGTGTTGTAAGTCCAACTGAAACGACACCCATCGCCATTCCAATAGATACTTCTCCTTGTTCAAATTGAGCAAAAATAAATGTTGCTGACGTTTCTACCGATGGGGGTAGTACGAGAAGCGATGCTACTAACTCTCTTATTGAGATTGTAAATGTCATCGCCCATCCAGCAAGAATGCCCGGGATAATAAGAGGTAATATTATTTTTCTGAAAATATACATATAATTCCCAGAAAAAATACTTCCTGCCTGCACAAGAGAATCATCAATTTGCCCGAGCGATGCTTTTACATACTGCACCGTATAAGGTAAAAAAAGAACAACGTACGTTACGATTACCATGACTGGTGTATTGTAAATGGACAGAGGCATATAGGGTGAATTCCAAAATAAAATAAGCCCTACAACCATCACGATTCCTGGTACCATATTCGGTAACATACCGCACATATCAAGCCATTTTTCAGAGGGCTTTTTCCCCTTTCGAATCATAAGTGCTAAAAAGACGCCAATCATAACAGCAATAATCGCTGTTATAAGTGAAAAAAGAAAGCTGTTCCATAAGGCCTCTAATCCCGGAGATCCGATTGTAAATAATGCTTCATAATGGCTTGTTGTAAAGTTATTTACATGTAGGCCACCACCTCTTAGTTTTGATAATGAAGCAATCAGTATAGAAAAATACGGGATTCCAATTGATACGATTAATAAACCAATTACATAAAACCACGCTACAATGCGCGTAAATATAGACAATGTATACCTTTTAGATTTCACACCTTTTCCACTAACCATTGCGTATGAATACTTTCGATTTAATACGTTTTGCATATACCAAATGAGCATACATGCACTAAGTAATAAAGAAGATAATGCTGTTGCACTACTAAAATCAATTGGCCAACTCGAAATGAATTTATGAATCTCTGATGTTAACACATGAAATCCTATTCTTCGTCCAAATGTAGCCGGTGTTCCAAATTCAGCAATCGTCTTTACGAAAATGAGTAAAGCACCCATTACATAACTTGATACTAATAACGGCAATATTATTTTTTTTAAACGATAGAAAAAGCTTCCACCATGAACTGCTGCCGCTTCTTCTTTACTACTCCCAATTTGAAGTAATGTATTCTTCAACATGAAGTAAAGAAATGGGAATAAATGCAGACTCATAATTAAAACCATACCTCCTAAGCTAAAGAACGAAGATGAAATCGTCTTTAGCATCGGAAAAAACTGTTCAAAATAGCCGTTCGGTTGCATGAACAAAATCCAGCCCATCGATCCAATATACGGCGGAGTCATAAATGGAATCATAAAAACAATATCTAACTTACTATGCTTTCCGACATCTGTTTTGCTCATAATGAAAGCTAGTGGAAATGCAAAGATGGTTGCTCCTATTACTACGAGTACACCTAGAAGCATTGAGTTTAGAAAAATACCAGCTAATCCACCACTCTGCATCACTTCAAACGGCTTTAAAAAATTCCAACTACTATTTTCATATACACTAGAAAGTAAAATGAGAAAAAGCGGGATGACGATTAACATCGCCACAAGTAACAACGCTACCGTCATCCCAACTTGCCTTACTGATCCAAATCGATTTACCATGTAATCACCATCTTATTGAAATACTTTCTTAAATTGTTTTCCTATTTCATCTTGTTCTTTCTCAACTGTTTTCCAATCAATATTTAATACTGGAATCTCTTCCACATTTGGTCTATTTTCAGCTTTTATATCTGTTCTACCAGGTAATAAATATGCTTTAGAAATTTGTTTTTGTACATCATCTGATAATAAATAATCAATAAACTCTTTTGCACCTTCTACATTTTTACTATCCTTCATAATACCTGCTGCACGTGGGCTAATAACTGTTCCGCTTTTTGGATAAACAATATCAACTGGTTCACCCTTTGCTTTTGCACTGTACGTCATATAATCAACACCCGCAATGACCATATCTTTTGCTCCTGTTACAACTGGATCTAACGCTTCTTGATTTGCCCCTGCTACTGTAACTTCATTTTTCTTAAGCTGTTCAAATAAATTCCATCCATCTTTTCCATTCTTTTTCACATATCCTGTTACAAAGTCTAAAGCTGAACCTGAAAGTGCTGGATCTGGAAGATTCACTTTCCCTTTCCATTCTCCTTTTGTTATATCGTTCCAATCTTCAGGCGCTGTCTTCACATTTTTTGTGTTATACACAATTCCTAACGCTGAAGCACTATATCCAAAATAATGTCCTTTATCATCCGACCATTCAGAACGAAGCTTATCAGCTTGTTTCGCTTCTTTATAAGCTAACGTTTGTCCATCCTTTTTTAATCCTTCCATCGCTGGTAAAGATGCAAGTACTACTACGTCAACGACTGGATTTTTCTTTTCGGCTTCCATTCGCGCTAAAATCTTACCTGTTGTTCCTTGAAACATTTCCACTTTTATACCCGTTTTCTTTTCAAAGTCCTTTTGAATTTTTTCTGCTAATCCTTTTGGTCCTGCACTATATACAACAATCTTCTTTTCATTCGTAGTTTTACCTTTTGCATCTGCATTACCTGTCTTTGAACTACACCCTGTTACTACGGCAGAAAATAATAAAGTACATACAAATAACGACTTAAGCGAACTGAATTTCTTCATACGATTCTCCCCCTATATGATGAATACATTTTTTCGGTACATATAACGATACTGGCTTTCCGATGCTTATCTTACTATTGTGATAAGCTGTCCATATTCCGATGGCCCCCATATTTACTTTCACTTCATAGCGTTCTCCTACATATGTAACGTGCTGAACTTCACCTGTATACATTTCGCACACTTCATTTTTTGTCCAACTTATATGCTCTGGGCGAACCATTTTTTCCCCCTCTACAAGCCAATTTGCCTTACCAACAAATTTTGCAACAAATTCATGAGATGGCTTCCCATAAATGTCTTCTGGTGTTCCTTTTTGTAATACTTCTCCTTGTTTCATGACAATAATTTGGTCTGACATTGACATCGCTTCTGTTTGATCGTGAGTAACATACAATGCCGTTAAACCAATAGAATGAACGATATCCATAAGCTCTAATCGCATTTCTTCTCGCAAAATTGCATCGAGTGCACTGAGCGGTTCATCAAACAAAATGAAATGTGGTTTCGTTACAATTGCTCTCGCAAATGCGACACGTTGCTGCTGTCCGCCAGAGAGTTCATGCGGATATCTTTTCTCCATTCCTTGCAAGCGAACTCGCTTTATTGCCTCTTCTACTTTTTCCCGTAATTGATTCGTTTGCTTTGTAGCTCTTAAACCAAATGCAACATTTTCAAATACAGTCATGTGTGGCCATAAAGCAAAATCTTGAAATACCATACCGATATTACGTTCATGAGGAGATGTTTTTATTTTTTTAGAAGAAGAATACATGCACGTATCTCCAAAATATATTTCACCTTTATCTGGCTCTTCCAGTCCTGCAATCATTCTGAGTAATGTCGTTTTCCCGCATCCCGAAGGCCCTAAAAGTGTGGTGAATTCACCTTGTTTCATCACAATTTGTAACGGCTTTAACGCTTGTACTTTTCCAAATGATTTTTCTAATCCACTAATTTTAATATCCATCGTTTCACCTCTCTCCCCTCACTCTTAACCTGCTTTCATTCTATATGGAAGATTTATACTGAATGTTAATGTACTGTAAAGATTAAATTAAAAAACTTCTAATAAACTATTTATTTCTATAGATTTTTTCTATAGTTAGAAGAAAAAGGGGCAACTTGCCATGAATCTCTTAAAATTAGAAATTGTAGTGCTTATTAAGAAATACAAAAAACTCACGATTGTTGCAGAACAGCTTGGAGTTAAACAACCTACTATTACATTCCATATAAAAAGCTTAGAAGAGGAACTCGGTGTTCCTTTATTTGAATTACGTTCTGGAAGATATTTCTTAACAGAGGCTGGTGAGGCATTACATCATTATGCTTGTAAAATAGACGCACTGATGAAGGAAGCTAGGCGGGTCACGCAAGAATTTAAAGATTTTCATAAAGGTGCTATAACAATTGGCGCTAGTTATGTACCAGCGACATATCTTTTACCAGAAATTGTTCATCAATTTCAATGTGAATTTCCAAATATAAAAATAACACTTATGGTAAAAACAGCTCCTGAAATTCGAACGATGCTACAAAATCATGAAATTGATCTCGGTGTAATTTCAGCAGCACCGTTTGATGAATCACTTTTAAAACAGACGAATGTAATGCCTGATACACTTGTTCTTGCTTTCTCCAAAGAACATCATTTTTCCAAAAAAGAAAATGTATCACTACAAGATATTGAAAAAGAACGTATAATATTGCATCGTAATCCATCTACAACGAGAGATTTACTTACAAAATGGATGTTAGCTCATAACATTATATTCCAATCCGAAATTGAATTAGATTCATTAGAAACGATGAAACAAATTTTAAAATACGGTAATGGGGTTGCCTTTATTTCTAAACTTGCTATTGAACAAGAAGTACAACGAAATGAACTACGCTACATACCCATCCCTGAATTTGAATTTCAACGTAACATTTATACGATTCATCATGAGGACAGATGGAATTCTAAAATTATTTCTTTTTTACTACATAGCATTACTTCTTATGCAACAAAAAATTAAAAGACTGTCGTTTTACACGACAGTCTTTTACACTATAACTCTATTTATTTTTCTTCGCTTCAATTTTTGCTTGCGCCTCTTCAGCCTTATCTAATGCTTCTGAAACTATTTTCTCTTTTTCTTTCACATCATCTATACTATCTACAGCTTTAATGAGTTTATCAATTCCTTCTTCTTCTACTTTTCTCCGTTTTGCTACTCTTTCATTTACTTTCTCTTCTACATCTTTTGCTTTTTGAAGCATATTCTCCGCATTTGATGTTACAGCTGTTTCAAGTACATCGTCTTTTTTCATTTGTAACACTTCATTTGCAATGTCTTTCGCTTCTAAATACTTACCGTCTTTTAATGCTGTCGCTCCGTGATCCATTTTCTCGGCCATTTCTTTATATGATTTCGCTTCATTTCCCGATTTCTCTTTTTCTGCTTTTTCAAACCACATTGTTGCATCACTATATTTTTCATCTTTCAATGATTGCATACCTGTTTCAATATATGTGTCATAATTACTACATCCAGCCATTACGACTAACAGAAAAAGCATAACAAAACTTAATTTTTTCATGATGTTTTCTCCTTTTCTTTGCCTGCTCACTTTACTTTAACATACATGAAAAAGAGTTTCAAAAACTAAAATACTGATTTGGTCATTTTTATAATGATAAGTCAAATTTTTATTATTTTATTATTTTTAAGCCGACACATCCACTTGCTTCTTCGCCATATGTTGCCTTACTCCAATTAATACAACTAACAATAAACCTCCACCTATTGTCATCATAACAATGCTAGTTGGTAACATATCTAATAATAATCCATATACAATCATACCGAGCGGTGCGATTGCAGTCGCAATTGTTTCAAGTAGGCCAAATACACGCCCTAAGTAGCTCGGATCTGTCGTTTTTTGCATATGTACTTGCATCGGAATATTGACAACCATAATTGCTATACCCGTTAACATCATAAAAGCAATATAGTAAATAAAACTCGCTACTTTTGGAATAATAACTAACAACGGAAAGACTGTACATAAACTTAACCCCGCAAATAAAAACAATCCAGTATAAATAGAACGAAACGGATTATTCACTTCTTTACGCACAGATAAAGCAATCGCACCCATTAGCATCCCGACTGCTAACATTCCCTCTACAGTACCGAGTTGCTTTGAAGATAAATGCAATGTATGGACGATAATGTATGGAAGTGCAACGGTTAGCCCACAAGCAAAAAAGTTTACCCACAATGCTATTTTCATTAAACCATATATTTCATGTTGTCGTTTTACATATGAAAAACCTTCTTTTATACTCATCAAGAAATGCTCTTTACTCTCAGCCACTTCTTTTTTATATAAATCAAATACGATAAATAATTGCAAAATAACCGCTAAAAAGAACGTAATGCTATTTAACAAAAAGAACGACTGAATTGAAAAGAAACCAAATACGACTCCGCCAATAATCGGCCCTAAAATATTTGATAAAGAAGCCGCCGTTTGATTTAAAGCACTCGCTTTTTGAATACGTCCTTCGTCTACTAAACTCGGAATAGATGAAGTTAATGCTACAGAATAAAAACTTGCACAAATTGATAATACTGCTGCTGAAACATAAATAAAAAGAAGCGATGGTCCAAATATAGTAGCAAGGATAAACATAATAAGCATCGTTAAACTACTTAATAAATCCGTACCAATGACAAGCCATCTTCGATTCACACGGTCTGCTACAGCACCTGCAATCGGACCACAAATCATCCTTGGAAGCGACCCGCAAACGAGCGTAGTAGCAAACCCCATTCCTGAACCTGTTGTCTTTAGTACGTATAACCCCATTGCAAACGTATAAATACCTGCGCCTAATAAAGACGTCATTTTTCCAATCATCATTAAAATGATATTTCTCGTTGCAATCTTCATTCTTGAATCAGTTTGACCTATACTTACATCTTCCATTCTGACACTCTCCCCTTAAAAGTTAAATTGTGTTAAACTTATTATATAATCAGCTTTCCAATTATTACAACAAAAAGTTAAATACAATTTAACTTTTTAATTATAAAGGAGCAATAATATGGCAACTCTCGGTGAAAAAATTAAAGCGTTACGTAAAGAAAAAAAACTTACACAAACAGAGCTGGCAGGTTCGAAACTTACAAAAAGTATGCTTAGTCAAATTGAAAATGGAAAAGCTACACCATCCATGAAAACATTACAATATATCGCTGAAAAACTTGAATGTGAAGCGAGTTTTTTATTAGAAGATGATGATGGAGAAATTGTAGAACTCATTACAAAAATGGAGCAACTCATAAAAGAAAATAAATGTGATGAAGTGTACGAGACTTTACTACCTATCGTTCAAAAAGAGCTCCCTTCTACTTTAAATACGGCTCGTATATACAAACAATTCGTAACTGCTGCGGTGATTATGAAAGATTACAACATTGAATCTTACGTAGAAAAAGCTGTTTCTATTTTCGAAAAATATAAGTTATACCGAGAAAGTACGGAAACAAAATTAAAATTATCTTTTGCGATATTCACACGTAAAAAGTATGCAGAATGTTTACAACTTATTTCTAATATTAGAAATGATTATGAAGAGAAACATTTAGAAATGGATCTTATTATACACATTGATTTATGTTTATATGAAGCCATCATATTACTAGCATGTGGCGATTATGAAAAATGTGAAGAAACGATATTAGAGACACTCGCATTTTCAAAAAAACATCAAGTGTATTATAAAACAGATGTATTTTACCGGATTTTATCTTACCAAAAAGTCATTACAGTTGATAAAGAGCGTTATTTATATTACATAAAAAAATCTGAACAATTTGCCATTTTTACAGAAGATACTCTATCCATTGCGATGACTAATATTTTAAAAGCTTACTACTACAACACCATTACTAATGAATATACAATCGCATTAAAACATCTAGAACAATATCGAGAAAAACTAAAAAATCAGCCCATTTTTCAAGACGACGGATTGTATTATCTTGAAAAAGGAAAATCTTTATACGGATTAAAACGTTACGAAGAAGCTTTACAAGCATTGGAACGTGGCATTATACCGGATTATATGAACCATCCACTGGATCAAGCGTGGCTTACAACGGCAGGTGCATATCGTGCACTTTGTTACGTCAAACTGAATGATAAAAAAAGAGCTCTTGAAGAAGCAACAAAAGCAAATGAAATAATACAATCGTATCCGGATTCTATTTTCTCTTCATTTATTAAAGAAACATTACAAATAATACAAAAACTTTAAGAATGTCTCGAAATGGTATATTATTCCTCTTTTTTAGCAAAGATAATAATGATGGGAGGAATATAAATGAATATTCAACGTGCAAAAGAGCTTTCTGTGTCATCTGAACAAGCGAATGTCAGTTTTCAAGGCATGCCTGTTACAATTCAACACGTCGACGAAAGCAACGAAACCGCCCGCATATATGAAGTTAAAAATCCAGGACGCGAATTAACGGTTCCAGTTAATAGCTTAGAGGAAATATAAAAAATGCCACTTCAATTTTGAAGTGGCATTTTTCTTTTTTTAGATTACTTATTATAAATTTCTTTTATCTTATAGAAGTCGAAAAAATAATAATTTTCCACTTCTTTTCTTTTTGTGACCTGCTAAAATACAAACTATGGATTAATTATTCACACTATACATGAAGGGGGAAAAATAATGGCATCTAATTTAGAAAAAAACAAGTCTTATTATGCAGTTATATTCACTTCTAATTTATCAAATAATACAACAGATTATAGTGATGTTGCCGACAAAATGGAGGAACTTGCAAAGCAGCAACCTGGATTTCTAGGTGTAGAAAGTGCGCGAGATCATTCAGGGCTCGGAATCACAATTTCTTATTGGGAATCACTTGAGGCGATTGAAAATTGGAAACGGAATGCCTTACATAGAGAAGCGAAAAAAAGAGGTCGTGAGCAATGGTATGAAAACTTCCACCTTCGCATCTGCCTTGTTGAAAAAGAATTTAAGTTTCATAAAGGTACTGTATAACGATGAAGAAAAAATTAGCTCTCATTGCTGTTCATGAAATATATGGTGTGAACGACCATATGCATCACGTTATCCATCACTTTACTTCATCTCATATAGATGTATTCTGTCCTAATCTGCTACAATCACAACATGCATTTCATTATAGTGATGAAGAAAAAGCATATCATTTTTTTATGAATCATATTGGATTTGAAGATGGAAAAAAGCAAATTGAAACATTCATTACTCATCTTTCTAGTCGTTACACACATATTGGACTTATCGGCTTTAGTGTTGGTGCTACCATCTCATGGCTATGTAGTAACAATCCGAAAATAGATTTTATTATCGGATGCTACGGTTCCCGTATACGTGACTATATTCATATGAAACCAACATGTGCTACCTTACTTATATTCCCTGAAAAAGAAGCTAGTTTTTCAGTATCCTCTTTCATTCAAACATTGCAGCAACAAAAAAATCCTTTATTAGAAACACACCAACTACACGGTGAACATGGTTTTCTAAATCCGTACACTGAAAAATATAACGGGCACTCTACAAATCAAGCATATAATTTAATAGAGTCATTTCTTGTAAAAAACACTCTTATAAAGGAGATGTAAATGACACTTACATTACTCTTACTGATTTTCATATTCATTGCCTTTTTCTCAGCGCTAACTATTATTTTAGTAACCGTAAAAAAGGGGGAGTTTTCCAAACGTCCCTACTTACAATCTATTATCGTTTACATTTTATTTTTTACAAATTGGATCTTATATTTATCAACCTTTTATGCGTTACTTCCCGAAAAAATTAGCGAGTTACTATTCCTGCCCATTTGGTTTTTCCTTTGCATATTAGGCTTTATCGCTTTCTGGCGCGAATGGAGAAACAACCGTGTATTCTCCATATGTATCGGTTTTCTTTCCTTTATTAGTTTTTTATTTGGGCTGTTTTTTTTACTTCTTGCGGGAATGTAGCTATGAAATGAGAGTAAAGACCTAATTACATTCTTTCATTAACAGCTTTGACCTGAACTTGGTATAATATCAAGTTTGGGTCTTTTAATTTCCTCTTAATCTTTATATGATTATTACATCCATGGTGCTAAAGAACTGCCCGGCCCCGTCATTCTCCTCAATATACTTTTGAAGTCGTATAATAAATCATATCGATTTCAATTAATTTTCTACTTATTTTCAACAATTAAACTCTCTTCTTTTAAACAAATTGAAACTATATGGCATTTTCTTAATAATCGTAAAACCAATGTTAAAAATTATTAATCTTTATACTTTATTATTTACGTGTTCAATTAAATACATTATCCTCTTTATTGATAAGGCCTCTCAATAATAAATTAACAAGGGAGAAACATATGAAAACAAAATTTTTTCTATTATCACTGCTTTAACCTTACTAACATGTTTCGCTATACCAACATTAGCAGCATCTAGTAGTTACAGTTTTAAAATGGATCATCGAGTGGTAGATGGTAGTAAAAACAAACAATTCCACACACTTTCTAAAGGTAGTGTATATATCAATGGGAGTGCATATGTATATTCTACTGATGGAGGAGCTGTGGGGCCTTACGATGTAAATTATACTCTATATAGATCTGCATGGGGTTCGTGGAACTGTTAATGGTGGCATAAATAGATCTTTCTCTGGTGCATATAATGTTGATAAAAATTCAAATGAATACTACTTATTTATTTGGAAAACAAATGACGATGGACAAAATATAAGAGGAAATGGGAAAATATCTAATTAAAATATCACCACTAAACTATGAGGGTTTTACACATGCTAATTGACTTTGATGGTTTTATTCTTATTGGAGCGTTTATTATGTTGTTATTTTTACTTCTCTTTTTTAAGTTACACCTAAAAAAGAGAAGCATGTACTTACTATTTTTTTCAATATTTTATTTGTATCTTTGTGTAGTATTTAATTATACCCAATTCCCAATTATTATAGATGAAAATATGAAAAAAGAAATTGGACAAAATGTATGGAGAGATGCTAATTTTATACCATTTAACACGGACCATTTTGCTATAACAACATCAATACTTAATATACTACTAACCATTCCTTTTGGCTTTGGTTTTCCTTATATAAAAAAGACGAATTTCAAACAGGTTGTTTTATTAGGAATTGCATTAGGAGTCTTATTAGAAACTCTACAACTTTTATCAGCACTTTATGCCGGATTCACTTTTCGATATGTCGATATAAACGATGTAATATTTAATTGTATGGGTGTAATTTTAGGATACGGTATATCAAAGGGTTTTACCCTTGTGTATAGAGCATTTATACACAAATTTGATATTAAATTGAATTCCTTTTTAAGATATATTTATGAAACGAACGACCAGTCTATATAATTTGGTCTTTAAAATTAATACAAACACACGTATTTACGAACGGCGGACAAAAATGGATGTTCCAAAAATAGTTACTCAGCTATCTTTGGAACATCTCTCAATCTTTTTATATTGTATTATACATGGAATTATAAAATTTAAGCATAAGCAATATACAATACACCCAAATAGTAAAAAGGAAGAAAAGCCAACATTCAACTTTTCTTCCTTTTATGTTTACCTTTAGCTTTCACTGTCACTGATTCACAAGGTGTATAATATATTTGAGGTGTCGCCTTATCAACAAACATCATAAACGTAATGAAGCCGATAATAAAGAAAATAAACAACGTTAACAAAATTGCTCCTATCGTTAAAAGTATCATAACACCACCCCTATATTTTTCATGTTATTACACTTTTCGCTATGATATGACCGTAATCCTTTTTAGAAAAAGAAACGTAACAAAATAATCACAATCACGCCAGTTAATACTGTACCTAATAAACTACGAGTATATATTGCGACAAGAAATGTTGGAATTGCTGCGATAAGGTAATCCCACTGCATCGTCTCATGCATAAATAAAACTTGCGCTAAAAGTGCTGCTAATATCGCGATTGGTATGTAATTTAACCATTTTAAACCCCAGTCTGGAATTTGTAGTTTACTAAATACGAGTAGAGGTAAAATACGTGGCACGAGTGTGACAGCTCCCGCTGCTAATAAAAGTAATAATACGTCTAATCTCATTTCCATTTTTCAATCATCACTCCAATCGGCGCAGCTAGTAATGTTGCGATAATAACCGCTATACTATCTGGCATAAATAAGTGTGAAACATATGCGATGATAATTGCTACAATTGCAACAGTAAGATGAATTGCTAGCTTCGGTTTACTACTTATAAGCTGAAGTACAAATAACCCGATAAACATTGCTGGTAATGCATAATCCATCCCGTACGTATGCGGGTCTGGTATCCACTCACCAAACAGCCCGCCGATAATAGTAGCAAGAATCCAATTTAAATACGCTGTTACGTTAAGCCCGATCATCCATTTTTCACCTAAATATCCTTTTTGCGCCGCATGCTGTACTGCAACGCCAAACGTTTCATCTGTAATTTGCGAACCGATTAGTAAGTTTTTAAATAGAGGCAGTTTCGTAAAATACGGCGCAAGTGCAGCACTCATAAGAAGGTGGCGCAAGTTAACAAAAAATACAGTAAAAATAATTGCGGAAGCAGGTGCACCAGCTGCATACATACCAGCTAATATAAATTGGGCAGAACCTGCATAAATTAAAGTGGACATAAACGCAATTTCAATAATGGAGAAACCAGCTGTTTTTGCAATTACACCAGCTGCTATACCGATGCTTAAATAACCAAATACAGTTGGTAAACAATCTTTTACTCCTTGCTGAAATGTATCATCGCTCTGCAAAGCTACATGTGCCTCAGCTTTACTCATCCTTATCATCCTCCATTCCTTCCATAGTTCGTTTTCCTGTTACGACATGAACTAAATCTATATTTTCACGCCACAACATATCTAACTTATCAGCTCCAAATTCCTTCGTGATTTCTTCAACCATAATATCGTGGCGCACATACTCTGTAGCAACGAGAACTAGCGCTGGGTCATACGTTGTAACAGCCCACGAAGTGCTATCATTTGAGAAGTTCGCAATTAATACTTCCTCTCCATCACGAGCAATAACAGTTAAATGACCACCCATTCTCTTTTCAACAACGTGAGGTGTCATATAATTATGGTGAAACGTCGCGCCTATTTTTGTTTCTGGCGCGCCAAATAAGATTGAAAATATATGTACGCCTTCCTCTTCTTTTTGATGAATGTATGGCTCAATTTCATGCACTTGATCTTCCCATACAGAAATCCATAACTCTTCCTTTGCTCTATTAATTATATTGCAAATTTCTTTTAAAACACGATCATTTGAGCGAATATGCGAAATTACATCTATTTGTCGCTCTTGTTCTAAACCATTTAATTTCTCATCTAAAAATTCAAAGGACTTTTCAAAGTCTTTTCGCATTCGATTCATTAATTCAGTAGCTGGTACTGGTACATATTTAACTGGTTCAGAAGGTACAATATGTACTGCTCCTTTATCCATTAACTTACCGAGTACCTCGTAAATCATAGAACGAGGTACTCCTGTTTGTTTACTCACTTCATACCCAGTTACTGGGGAATGTTTTAGTAATCCAATATACGCTTTACATTCGTACTGGGAAAAACCTAACTTTTGTAATTCTTTTATAATTTCATCCATTAGTACTCCTCACAATCTAAATCGCTCTAACTTCAAAGCGACGATTTTGCTTACCTTTACTTTTTACTTTATCAATAACAAGTGTTCCTATTTCACTCGTATTTTTCACATGTGTGCCTCCACAAGCTTGTTCGTCTAAATTTTCAATTGTAACAATGCGGATTTCTTGTATAGTAGTTGGCAGGAGGTTTATGGCTGTTTTAATCATTCCTACAGCATTTTCTGCTTCTTCGCGGCTCATATAACGAGTGGAAATTTCTTTATTTTGTTGAATAAGTTTATTCACTTCCTTAACAATTTCTTCTACTTCCACGCTCGATAACTCTTGTAACTCATTAAAATCGATACGTGCTTTGTCAGGATAGATTTGATTTCCAGTGCATAGAGCTCCATACTTTTCATAAACGACAGCTCCGATAAGATGCAGTAAAGAATGATGACGCATTAAGTTATGACGTCTTTCCCAATTAATCTCTAATTTAACTGGACCTAAATTTACTTGAGCTCCATCTTTTATATAGTGAATTATTTCTCCCTGCTCCTTCTTTACTTTTTCAACTTCAAATACAGACCCATCTTGTACAATGACACCCGTATCACATTCCTGCCCTCCACCAGTTGGATAAAAAACTGTTTCTTTTACAAATACTTTATTTCCTTCTACTTTTATCACTTCTGTTTCGCAACTCGTTTTGTATGCATCTTCTAAATATAATGCCGTTGTCATACTCTCACCTCTTTAGTAGTTATAGTTATACCTACTAATATAAAAAAGAAGCTCTACAAAGTCAATTGATAATTCTGAAATTTAAATCAAAAACAAAAAAGACTTCCGCTAACGGAAGTCCCCTATCTCAATATTTCATTCGCTTCTTTTTCATAAATTTTATCAAATGAAGTCATAACGCGTTGTGATGCTGAAATCATTTTTTGATCCGTCATAAGATCAGCCATCTCTTTCGTCATATCTACATTTGAATTTTCTAGCATATGATTTTTTACTGTCCCTGTTCCGTTCGGTAAATCAGCAATGTTCCCTTCTGCTAGTGTAAAACTTTTGTTCTCTCTTTGTACGAGACGATTATTCGCTTCTGCACCTACTGTTTTTGTTTGCAAGCGAGCAATATTGTTTTGTGTTACTGCATCATATAACGTACCGTCTGCTTGTACAGCTACTTTTGCTCCTTCTGGAATACGAATACGTTCATTATTCTCTCCCATTACGAAAGCACCTGAAGTTGTTTGTAAATAACGATCACTATTTAATGTAAAACTACCGTCTCTCGTTAAAAACGTTTCATTATTTTTAGATGTAACGAAAAACGAAGCTGTGCCAGCAGTTCCGTCATCTAAAAGGAAATCTGTATCACTATTTGTCATTTGTATATTTCCTTGTACTAAGTTCACATGCGTTGCGGCTGGTACTACAGCGTAATCGACTGAGCCAATATTTGTTACCGCTCCGTCACCGCGGCGATATGTGTCTTGTACATCAAATACTTTAGAAGTCATATTTTCTGCTTTAAATCCTGTCGTTTGGGCATTTGCAACGTTATTCGAATGAACATTAATGCGCTGCATGTAATTCATCATACCCATTGAACCTATATAAAGACCGTTCATACTCGATTGAATAAGGCAATTGCCTTATTCTTCACCTCTTTTCTATGATGTTTGCAACATTTGTTTCGCTAAATGTTCCGCTGTAGCGATATGTATGTTTTTCTTTACGTCTTGTCCGTCTGTCATTAATACAATGGGAGCTGATGATACTGCTGGAATTTTCAACAATTCACCACTACTTGCTGTTTCATCAAATTTCGTAAATACGATACCATCAATATGAATATCTTTAAAGTTCGTAATGATTTCGATCATATCTTTACTTTTCATCGAAGCTGATAACGTTAAACAAATATAATCTGGCTCTACTTGTCCCATCGTTTCAATCATTTCTTCCACTGTTTCTGACGCACGATAATTTTTTCCAGCTGTATCAATTAAAATATAATCAACGCGCGCTTCTTCTCTAAAATACGTAAGCGCTCTTGTCATTGCAGCTTCATCACGCACAGCGATTACTTCAAATCCAATTGTCTTTACGTAATCTTGCAGTTGCTGAACTGTCCCAATGCGAGAATGGTCGGTCGTAATAAAACCAACCGTTTTTTTCTTACCGTGAAACTGCCACGCCATTTTCGCAAGTGTCGTCGTTTTTCCAACACCAGTTGGACCGATTAATGCAATTGTTTGTACTTCTTTTTCAAATACATTTTCCGTATTGAAATGAGATCTCATATCTTCCAATATATATTCGATTACTTCTTCTTCTGTAATCATCGTTGCATTTTCAAACTTCACTTTTAACTTTTCAGCATATGCATGAATGAAGTATTGTTCTACATCGTTTTGTTCTAGCATGCGAATTACTTTTTGAATAATAAATGGTACAGATTCTTGCTTTTCTTTCTTTACAACTACTTCTTCTTTTTTGACAGGAACGACTTTCTTCACAGCTTTTTGCTTTTTCGTTACTTTCGTTTCTTCTGTCTGTTTCACAACGACGATACCTTTTTCAAACAGCTTTAATAGTTTCTCTTTCTTTCTTGCCCATTCTTCACTATTTCCTGTTTGCATCGCCGCGTATGACATAGGAGTCGTCACGTTTTCTAAATTGTGCAGTACCGATTGAATTCCGTTCGCCTTCACAATTTGTTCTGAAGGATCATTTACAACATCCATTAATTGTTCATGAAATTGAGCTGTACCTTCATTTACTTCTTCCTGTTTATCCTCTGGAAAAGCAACTAACATTTCATAATTCTTTTTCCAAAAAAACGGGATATTTCGTTTTACACTTTCATCGACAACGTAATAATAATCTGTACCATATTGGTCAAATAACTTTCGATACAATTCATTTTTCGAAGCTGCTTTTATTCGCATTAACGCTTCTTTCTTTTCTGTACTTTCCATTACTTCACCCCCTACTATTCAATATAGGCAATTTGATCCACAACAATTTCTGGTGCTAATTCGCTAATACAAAGTACTTGCGCTTCTACTTGATAACGCTCAAGAAGTCTTACAATCGCAAACCTGAAATCTTTTCTACGCGTTAATAATACTGGTTCTCTTCCCATTAACCTCGCTTGTTTCAATACGCGTTGTACTTGTTCAACGACTCGCGTTTCTAAGTCTAAATCCCAGTTTAATAAATAACCTTGATAAGAATTGTTCACAACGTCTGCATCTAACTCGATTGAATCTGAGAAGAGCGCCGCATATATTTTCCCGTCAGGATTTTTCGCATTTTCACAAATCACTTTTGAAATACATTCACGGACGAATGACGTTACGCCGTCAACATGGTTTTGATAAATTTCCTTTCCGTCAATAATACCTTCAATAATGGTTGGTAAATCACGAATAGAAATACCTTCTTTTAGCAATTGTTTAATAACATTTTGAACGAGTGATAAGTCGATTTCTTTCTTCTTAATCTCTTCTAATAAAACGCCGTTATCATTTTCAAGGGAGTTAATTAAGTCTTTTACATGTTGACGCTGAATTAACTCATGAAGATTACGTCTAACGACAACATCTAAATGCGTAATTAATATGCTAAGTGGCTCTAATACTTGATAGCCTTTCATTTGTGCATCTTGTACCATATGTTCTAAAATCCAATATCCATCCTCGCCAAAAATCGGATCTTTCGCTGGTTCTGCATCTAAATCGGCCATTACGTTCGGTGTTTTCAGTGCTAATAAGTATCCTGATTTTAAAACACCTTCAGCTGCCTTCGCACCTTTAATACGAATAATGTAACGTCCACGTGGTCTAAAACTCGTATTATCTTTAAAGTTAATTCCAGGAACGTTAATACCAAGATCGGTAATAATCGACTTCCTCATAAGAACTACTTTATCACGAGCTGTTTCCCCGTTAATTTTCTGCTTTACAAGTGCTGCTAAATCTAAGCCGAGTTCTACAATAATTGGATATTTATCTGTAAATACGCCAAATGAATCTTCCACTTGTTGCAGTTGCTCATCTTCGCCTTGAATCATTTCTAATTCTTTTTGAAGCTCATCTTCTTTTTCTTTCTTCATTCGGTTTTTATTTCGAATTCCTAAGAAGATAATTGTTCCACCAACGAGTGCGAACGGTAGAAACGGTAGCGGAGTAAAAATACCCATTGCGATAAATAAACCACCGAGTGCATATACAACAACTTCATGTGCTAATAACTCTTTAAAGATTCCTTCCGTTACCGTATCCGGTGAACCGTCAAATACACGCGTTACGATAATACCTGTTGAAATCGCAAGCATTAACGAACCAATTTGGTTTACGATTCCGTCACCGACAGTTAACTGTGTGTAATGAAGAGCAGCTTCACCAAAGCTCATTCCTTGCTGCATCATTCCGACAATTAAGCCGAAAATAATGTTTACGAATAAAATGACAATCCCGAAAATAACGTCCCCTTTAATGAACTTCCCGGCACCATCCATCGCTCCGTAAAACTCTGTTTCCATATTTAATTTTTTTCGTTTTGCTTGTGCATCTTTTTCTGAAATAATACGCTGGTTTAAATCAGCATCGATTGACATTTGTTTCCCTGGTAAAGAATCAAGTGTAAAACGAGCTGCGACTTCAGCTGTACGAGATGCACCGTTTGCAACGATAAACTGGAATATGATTAATACTGTAAAAATAACGATACCAATTAATAAGTTCCCGCCAATTACGAACTGACCGAACTCTTCAATAACATGACCGGCATTTCCGTTTGTCAAAATCGCTCGCGTCGTCGATACGTTAATCGATACGCGGAAAATCCCGATTAATAACAACATCGTCGGAAATGATTTTAATTCATCCCACTCGTTAATACTTGTCGCTCGCATATAAATAAGCACTGACATACTTAGTAGAAAAACGATAATAATATCAAGTATAAATGGTGGAAGTGGAATTAAGAGCGCCACTACGAATGACGCTGCTAAAAAGATAGAAAAATAGGTTCTTGCAGAATCTATCTTAAACAAAGAGATCTCCTCCAAACGCGCTATTATACTTCAAGTTCATTCGTTTGAATTAAATAGCGCATAACTTCAATTACAGCTACGTATAAATCTTCTGGAATCGTCTCATCTTCCTCGACTTGATAATATAAAGAACGAGCAAGCGGACGGTTTTCCACCATTGGTATTTCTTGTTCACGGGCAAGCGTTCGTATATATAATGCGAGCTCATCTTCCCCTTTTGCAACGACAATTGGTGCTGCATCAACGTGTTTATTGTACCTGAGTACGACCGAAATATGAGTCGGATTGTTTACAATAAACGTTGCGCCATCCATCTTCTTCGCAATTGTTCCTTGCAATATGGCGTGCATAAAGTTTTTTCGTTTCCCTTTTACTTGCGGGTCCCCTTCATTATCTTTATGCTCTTGTTTTACTTCTTCTTTTTTCATCTTAATATCTTGTTCGTACTCCCATTTTTGATAAATAAAATCAATAATAGAAAGAACGATTAATATAATTAAAATAGCTAAAAAGATAAATTTAATTTGCCTAATAATTTCAGTAAGTGACGCCGTCCAGTTAAATCCAATCATACTCACGATTTTCTCTAAATTCTTTTTAAAGAGAACGTAAGCGACATAACCAATTAACCCCATATAAAACAGTGATTTCAAAATATCTACTAAACTTTTACGACTAAACAATCTCGTAAAATAGTTTTTCGGGTTAATACGCGAAGCTTTCGGCTTAATGACTTTAGAAGAAAATAAGAAACCGACTTGAATCATATAATTGAATAAATGAAAAGCGTATACGAGTATTAATATCGGAGCTGATACTTTTAGTAGTAAAATCCCCATCATATAAAAATACTCGGTTGAATCTGTATTTTTTCCAATTTGATCAAACAGCACCGATACAGAATTGGCAATCTCAAACCCGAGCCAATCTCCGAAAAAGTAAACGACAACTGCTAATACAAGTATGGAAAATAAATTATTTAAATCTTTACTCCGGGCAATATTCCCTTCTTCACGCGATTTTTTACGCTTCTGCGGGGTGGCCTTTTCTGTTTTATTATCCTTTGCCATGCGCGTCCCCCTACTTCGTTAAGAAAAAGTTAAATAGTTTCGTATATTCCTCAAGCAATACATCCGTCATATTTTTAAACACATAACCGAGCATCGGTACACTCATCGCAATAAACAAAATACCACATGTAATTTTAATCACATACGCATTCATAAAAACGTTTAATTGCGGAGCGTTTTTTGCGATTAAAATTAAAACAAAGTTAATGATGAATAAACTTCCCATAAGCGGGAGAGCAATTTCAACCGCTGATGTGATCGCAAATAATAACGTTGCGAGTAGACTATCTAAAAAACTAGTCGTCAGCAATTTTGAAATCGCCTCTGTATATTGAAACGACTTTAAAATCGTGGCAACGAAATAATTAATGCCGCCAAGTGAAATAAAAATAATGAGAAAAAATATATCAAAAATGGTTGATAGTAAAGTAGACTGTGAACCTGCGTTTACATCAAACAAACTTGCTTGTGATAAACCGATATCAAAGTCTAAAATATGACCGGCCATTTTCGGAATGTTCCATAGCATTTCTACAATTTTTGAAAGTGATAATCCAATTACAATTTGCGTACCAGCATAAGCTGCAACGTCCCAAGTTGTTTTTATGTGAGAGACATCAACTTGATCGGCAACAGTAATGGAAAGAGCAAGTCCAACTGTAACCTTCGCCATCGCTGGAATGGATCGACCTGAGAAAAACGGTAAAAAATATAAAAATGAAGTAATGCGGCAAAACGCAAAAAACGTCGCCGCCCATAATTCCATATTCATTTCAGTTCCCCTATCTTAGTACGAACGCAATAGCGATGGAATTTTATCAAATAAATCTAAAATAAGCGTCGTTAACTCTTGAAACATCCACGGACCTAAAATGATAATAACGAGTACAATACTCGCCATTTTCGGTAAAAACGTCAGCGTTTGTTCTTGAATTTGCATCATTGCCATAATGACAGCGATGATAATAACGACAATCATACTAACGCCGGCAACCGGCATTAAAATCATAACCCCTTTATAAAAAAAGGTTTGAAAAATATCTATAATTGGTGACGTATTCATTTATATGACTCCTATCACATAGCATCAAACGCTTCAGGCGACCGTTTTAAACATAATGTCGACGATTTTTGTATATCCACCTAAATATACGAAAACGAGTATTTTAAACGGTAAACTTAAAATCATCGGCGGTACCATCATCATCCCGAGGTACATTAAAAGTGTACTAATAATCAAATCTATAAATACAAACGCTAAATAAATGAACATCCCTGTTAACAATCCCTTTTGGATTTGCGTTAACGTAAAGGATGGTACGAGCGTAAATAGTGAAAGATCTTTTAAATCTTTCGGTAATTCTTCTCCGCGCACTTTCAGCATCATTTTTAAATCATGCTTATACGTATGCTTTGACATATACTCTTTCATAATCGGCGCTGTCGTTTCCGCAGCCTGACTTACTGTTATTTTCTCTTTCGTCATCGGATCCCACACATCGCTCTTTAGCTGCCCAAGTACAGGCTGCATCGTAAAGAGTGATAAAAATAAGGCAAGTCCAACGAGCACTTGGTTTGGTGGTAAATTCATTACCCCAAGTCCTTGACGTGTAATCCCAAGAACGATCATAAAATAAGTAAAGTGTGTAAATAATAGAACGATAGATGAAGATAATGATAAAAGGGTAACGAGCGCAAATAACTGCACACTTGAATTACTCGTAAACTCTTTTCCATTTTCGAAATTAATAAAACCGTTTTGGGCTGCATACGCTGGATTTACAAAAATAATTGAAAAAACGATAGAAAATACGAAAATAACGGCTAATAACGATAACTGTTTCTTTATTCTCATGATGGATCCTCTACTTTTTTCGTTTCACTCTTCACCGCGTCTTCTAGCGCTTGTTGAAACTGATTTCCTGTTCCTGTTAATTGCACAGACTGTACACCGTTATTACTAATAACAGTGAACACTTGCTTGCCGTCTACTTCAAATAAAAAGGCGCTCGTTTGATGATTTAAATAAACGCCGTCCTTCACTTGAATGTGGCCATTTTCACCTTGTTTAAAAAACTGCTGCTTGCGCGTCTTTTTCGTCATATAATATGCACCGTAGCCGAGCGCACCAAACAGTAAAACGACTTGAAATAAGGTCGTCATATACGACATATGACTCCTCCTCTACTCTTTATCTTGCATTTGACTTTGCGCTTTCATAAGCGCAGCTTGCTTCTTGTCAGCTTCAATTTCAGAAATAATAATACCGAACTTCTCATCCATTACGATTGCTTCCCCGATGCCGACTTTCATATTACTTAAATATACATCTACTTTATGTCCTAAGTTTTTCTCTACTTCCAGAACATCGCCAACTTTTAATTGCTTCACGTCACCAAGCGTAATAGATGCCTTTCCAAGCTTTACACCAAGCTCAATCGAAATATCTGAAACAGTATCAATATGTGCTTTACTTGCTTCATTTCGCTTTCCTGCAAAATCTTCTAATCCCATTAATGACACAGGAGATACTTCATGCTTCATATGGATCCTCCTACTCTACAAAACTTTTAAATAAGAGCGCCTTACGCGTTCCATCTTTTCCAATAAAACAATTAAATTTATGCTTTCCATCTACATAACCAAGTAATTCATCCGAAACTTTCGTATGGAGCGGAATTATATCGCCTTCTTCAATTTGTTCAATCTCACCCATTGTCATCTTTTGCTCACCAATTGCAACGTGAACAGGTTTGTACACTTGATTTACTTTCGCTTCCACTTCTGAAGTATACTTTTTACGCTTATCCGAAGAATGTTCAACAATATTTTCAGACGTTAACTTATCCATAATTTCTTCAACAGATAAGAATGGAATACCGATACGCACCGTCGTGTTCCAAAAATCCGTTTTCATATTTACGTTTAGTAATGAAATGATATCACTCGCTGTCGTAATCTTTAATGCATTCGGATCTGTCTCTGTCGTTACAAATTTCGGTTCAATCGCAACAACGCTTTCAAATGATTGCTCTAAATTTTTACAAAGGAGCATAAAAATATTATCCAGTGTTAAAAACTCAAATGCGGTAAGTGGTCTGCGCATCGTAAAGTTACGCTTACTATCTCCGCCAAGCCAACATTCATGAATATAAATAACGAATGCTAAATCAATCTCAATAACAATTTCCCCAAGCTCTGGAAGGCCAAGATCAATAACACAATATAAATAATAATCTTTCGGCATTTTCTCCACATACTCACTCGTAAACGGAACTTGCTCAACCGTAGAAGGCTCTAACTCAATCGGAATACGCATACGCGCTGACAACGTCTGTGACGTCTGTTTACCAAATGTAGAAGCAATTGCTTGCAAACTACGTAAATGTTCAACACCGAACTTCTCCGGTCTATTAAAATCATACTCTTGAAATTTCTCTTGCTTTCCTGCTTCTTGTGCGAAAGCTGGCATTTCCTCGCCTTCATTTACCGCCTTCAGCAGGGCATCAATTTGCTCTTGGCTTAATTTTTCGCCACTCATGACAATCCCCTTCCCTACCTTTTCAATTCAACGATTTCAACGTACATCTTCCCGTTTTTCGTCAAAATCTTTCCGGTTCCAATCTCTTCATTCTCAAGCATAAGACGTACCGTATTTTTCGTTGAATTTTCAAGACGATACAATGTACCTTTCGTAATATGAAGCAAATCTTCAATTTTCTTTTTCGTATTTCCGATTTCAAAATAAATTGTTAACGGAATATCATCTTGTAATTTCAAATCTAGCCAACTCCCATATCATGTTCACGAAAATTTCATGTTCTCTCTATATATGAAACTTCTTATTTTGAAACGTCGATATTTAATATTTTTTTAATATATCCTTGCGTTTCTTTAAATGGTGGTACGCCTCCGTACTTTCTCACATTACCAGGACCTGCATTATAAGATGCAAGCGCTAGTACGAGATCGCCGTTATTTTTCTTTAAATAACCGCTTAACTCTTTCACGCCGCCCTCAATACTTTCAGCTGGTGAAAATGGATTTTTTATACCCATCTCTTTCACATTCGCTGGCATAAGCTGCATAAGACCCTTCGCACCTGCATGTGACACCGTTTTCGGATTAAAATCAGATTCTACTTCAATCATTTTTTGAATTAACGTTTTCGGAATTCCGTATGTATGACTTACACGATCTATAATATCCTCATACTTCCCTTCATTAGAAGAACGTATTTTTTGAATATTATACTTCTTCGTTAATCCCCACGTATCAGCAGCCTCATTTTTCGTTTCTGGGAAACGTCGTTCAAACTCTTTTTGTGCGACTTGCACTTCATCTACGTTCTTCGTTTCAGCCTTTTCTTCCGGCTTACTCGCTTCCTCTACTTTATGAATAGATTGTTCCGGTTTATTTACGACCGTTTCTATTTTTGTAGATTGTACCGGCTGACTCATATCCTCTACCTTTGCCGGCTGCGTAGTACCCTTCGTCTCCTTCGCAGGTTCACTCTGCAACTTCTCTTGAAAACGACTACTAACGAATGCCTGTGGACTACTTAGCTTTTGCTGAATTTGTCCTTTCTTATATGCAAGCACTTCTTTTACTATATTTCCAACTATCATAATATCACCTTTTCGGTAAACAAAGATAATCTAATATTAGAGTTTTTTTTTAAAGTTTGCAATAATCCTTTTAATAATATTGTAATAAAAAAATGAATATATTGTTAAACTGTTATTTTTTTATATTTATTAATTCGAATTTTTAGTTGACACCCGCTATGACAGGGATTACAATAAATCTCGAAATTGATTTTTTCGCATATTACCGTTTTTCAATTTGCAGAAAAGTCAATATAAAAAAATGGGGGTTCTTAATCATGAGAATTAATACAAACATTAATAGCATGCGTACACAAGAGTACATGCGCCAAAACCAAGCTAAAATGAGTAACGCTATGGACCGTTTATCAAGCGGTAAACGTATCAACAACGCTTCTGACGATGCAGCAGGTCTTGCAATCGCAACTCGTATGAAAGCACGTGAAGGCGGCCTAAACGTTGCTTCTCGTAACACACAAGACGGAATCTCTTTAATTCGTACAGCTGATTCTGCTCTAAATTCTGTTTCAAATATCTTACTTCGTATGCGTGACCTTGCAAACCAATCTGCAACTGGCACTAACACGGAAAAAAACCAATCTGCTCTGCAAAAAGAGTTCTCTGCATTAAAAGATCAAATTGATTACATTTCAAAAAATACACAATTCAATGATAAAGCACTACTTAGCGGTGAAGGCGATACACAAGTTGGTAATATTACAATTAAAATCCAAACATTAGATTCTGATGATGCTGGTAAACAACTTGACATTAAATTAGGTAGTGCTACAGCTAAAGCTTTAGGACTTGATACATTATCAATTGAAGGTACTTCTGCAACTGGTGGAACTGGCGGCGGAACTGCTGATGTTTCAGCAATGAATACTGCATTTGGTACTTTTAAAAATGCATTTGATGCTACAACAGATCCTGGTGAGAGAAATACAGCTGTCGACACTTTAAAAGCTGCATGGAATGCTAATAAAGCTAATTTTGATGCTGCTACTATTACAGACTTTGAAACAGCTTTAACTGACTATGCAACTACAGTTGACAAAGATGCTGCATATACAGCAATTAAAGAGGGATTTGCTAAACTTACACCTGCATCAACATCAGGTGCTCCAGCTACAGGTAAACCAGCAGCTTTAGACGCTGTAAAACAAATCGACAAAGCACTTGAAAGCATTGCTACTAGCCGCGCTGACCTTGGTGCAACTTTAAACCGTCTTGACTTTAACGTAACAAATCTTAAGAGCCAAGAAAACTCTATGGCAGCTTCTGCTTCTCAAATCGAAGACGCTGACATGGCGAAAGAAATGTCTGAAATGACTAAGTTCAAAATCTTGAACGAAGCTGGTATCAGCATGCTTTCTCAAGCAAACCAAACTCCACAAATGGTTTCTAAATTATTACAATAATCCATTTGAGTTAGCTTCATGAATAAACCTCTCTGCTTGCGGAGAGGTTTATTTTTTGTAAAACTTTTCTTTTTTTAGGTGGAAGAGAGCATCTGCGGTGCATAGAAGCGGTCATTACTTATCTTGATCCCCTCTTATGTTAAAACACAAATAGCAAATAAGCATAAGCCCTTTATCCTTCCATAACCGTTTATTAGATTTAGAGTTACCGACTATATCAATCTATAAGGAGTGTCTATTATGCGTATTGGTACGAATGTTTTGAGTATGAATGCTAGGCAGTCGTTGTATGAGAATGAGAAGCGTATGAATGTTGCGATGGAACATTTAGCGACTGGTAAGAAGTTAAACCATGCTTCTGATAATCCAGCCAATATTGCAATTGTGACTCGTATACATGCACGAGCGAGTGGTATGCGCGTGGCAATTCGTAATAATGAGGATGCGCTATCAATGCTTCGGACAGCGGAAGCTGCTCTTCAAACTGTAACGAATATTTTACAGCGTATGCGCGATTTAGCTCTTCAATCTGCAAATGGTACAAATTCAAATAAAAACTGTGATTCGTTAAATAAAGAGTTTCAGTCTTTAATAGAACAAATTGGCTATATTGATGAGACGACTGAATTTAATGATTTATCCGTGTTTGACGGACAAAACCGACCTGTTACGTTAGATGATATTGGTCATACGGTAAATGTAACGAAACATATCTCCCCTTCCCCTACACAACATGACATCAACATTTCAACAGAACAAGAAGCAAGAGCGGCGATTCGTAAAATTGAAGAAGCTTTACAAAATGTATCACTTCACCGCGCTGACCTCGGGGCTATGATGAATCGTTTACAGTTTAATATTGAAAATTTAAATAGCCAAAGTATGGCCCTAACAGATGCTGCATCTCGAATTGAAGATGCGGATATGGCGCAGGAAATGAGCGATTTTTTAAAGTTTAAATTGTTAACTGAAGTTGCACTTAGTATGGTTTCACAAGCAAATCAAATACCGCAAATGGTTTCTAAGTTACTACAATCTTAAAAAATCATCTTTCTTCTTTGAAACGATTCCATACAAAACAAAAGGGAAATACATATAAACTATGTATCTCCCTTTTATTTTGTACCCAAATTTTATTACTGCGTTACAGTCATAACCTGCCCACTACGATCAACCATAATTTTCATTTTACCGTCTTGTGCGTTATATAACCCTAATTTATGCAAATCTTGTTTACATTCTTTTACAAAGAAAGGTAATGTGCGAATTTGATCGATATCAGAACTCGTAATGAAATGAATTAAATGATGCGTCATTTCTTTTATATCATGAACAAGCTCTTCCTTTTCTCGCTTGATCCTTTCATTTTCAGCTCGTAATACATGTAATTCACCTTCGAGACCACGAGCATTCTTTTCATCTTTTGAACGCTCTGCAGCCATGCTAGAAAGCTTATAGATTCCTTCCATAAACTGATGTAGTTCATGCTCTTTCCTTTCACTACAATGGCTTATCGTCTCAAAATTATCAACAATACCAGATATAACTGTTACAAGGCTTTTTTCATTCTCTGTATTTAGAACTTCTTCTCTTAACTCTTGCTTGTTTTCTATTTTCATCTCAACAATCGGTTCTTTTACAGGTGTATATTTTCGCTTTCGTCCTGGTTTTTGTTTTTCAATATTTTCAAACGGTATTTCACATTTTTTTAATTTGTAATACGTATTTTGCAATTGACTTTCTGTTTTTGGAAAAAGATTTAGTTCTTTTTTACTAACGTATTTTGAAATATTAATAATGTTTAAACCGTGACGTTGGGAAAATTGATACACTTCATACAGTAACTCTAGCTCAGACTTCAGCCATGTAATCGCTGATTTTTCATATGCTCGCATCCCGCCATGTTTTTCTATATCTATTTGAAATAATACCATTCTATTATATAAATCAACTAGTTCTTCATATTTTACTTGGAATTGTTTTTCTATTTTTTTAAATTCCGCTTCTAGTTGCATATCGTTCATTTTATTATTTGACATGTTTTGTAAAAGACTTAATACATTGATTGCTGTGTGGTGATACATAATCTGTGCCACTCCCCCTCATCCTTTCACAATTCTCATCAGACTCCCATGTCCATTCAGAAAATAGAAAATTTTACATATCCATATTATAACATTTCGAAATTATCTGTCAAATAATAAACATACAAAAATGTATAGAAAGTATAGAAATAGAAAAAGATTTTTTCATTCATATGCATAATTGCATATGAATCACTTTTAATTATATTATATGGTATTTAGAATGTAATTTCACCGAAAAAATTTGCGTTATCACAAAAAATTACTAAAATAATCCAAAGATACATTTTTATATTTTTAAACAAAAAATCTTCAAATAAAGATTTTTCATACATACAATCACAAATACTCCAAAAACGCTCCATCTTTCCACCTATACAGAATATAGAACACTAAAAAGGAACTAACCAATATTACACACGGTTAGTTCCCTTCTCTCCACTAAAAGAATAGAGTTATAAGTAGAAATCTATAAATCTTCAATTGAAACCTCACATCGCGTGTGGCTCTATTAAGCACTAACCGCCATCCCCACTCTCAATGTCCCACTTCTTCCACTTACCTAAAAAACCGCTACATATCTCTGGTCTTAACATGGCATGGGGCTCTATTAGGCACTGACCGCCACCAAGCATGGCTAGAGTTTCTATTCCAGCTAAAAAAACTTTTAAATCTCTTTTACAGCACTAACTTATCTACTAAACCAATTAACTCTTGAATATCTGGCTTACTTACTTGAGCATTTGCTCCTACAGCTTCGCCTTTATGGAATAATTCATTTGTAATTAATGAAGAGAAAATAATGACCGGTAAACGACTCATTACTTCACTATCCTTAACAACTTTCGTTAAATGATGTCCATCCATTTTCGGCATTTCAATATCAGTAATTAGCAAGTGAATATGCTCAAACATTTTTTCCCCTTGCTCTTTCGCTAATTTTTCAATTTGTGCTAACGCTTCTGCACCATTGCTGAAGAAGTTCATTTTCGTATATCCAGCTGATGATAATGTTTCTTCTAATATTTGGCGGAGCATTGCTGAATCTTCTGCAATATAAATCACTTTTTCAGCTCGATCTGTTTTCTGTTCTAAACCTGCAAGTGATTTATTGTCATAACCAGTACCACTAATTTCACATACAATTTTTTCATAATCTAATAGCAAAATAATTTGCCCATCTAGCTTTACAATACCAGATGTCGTTTCTTCTAGTCCCATAGACAATGAAGCTGGTTCATCAATTTGTTCCCATGAAATACGTTGAATACGATGCACTTCATCAACACGGAAAATAACTTTCATTTGATTTAATTCTGAAATAATAAATTTCGTTTGATCAAGTGGCTTTGTCGATTTTAAATTAAGAGCTGTCGCTAAGTTAATAACAGGTAAAATTTCACCGCGTACTTGAACAACACCTTCAACTGCATGATGAGATTCTGGCACAGTTGTAACAGGGAATGGATTAATGATTTCACGTACTTTCATTACGTTAATACTGAATAGGTTTTCACCAACAGTATATGTAACAATCTCTAATTCATTTGTTCCGCTTTCTAATAAAATACTTTGTGCTTGTGACATAAAGGTGTCGCTCCCCTTCCATTAATTCCGTATATCTATTTATTAAGCTTTATTAAAACGAAAAAGTCAACTATCTATATAAAAAATATAGATAGTTGGACGATTCATTTATTTAAAAAGACAATTAATCTTGTATAAACGAAGCAAGTGCCTCTAACAACACTTCTTGTGCTCCTACAATTTCTGTCGGCATTGCTTCCCACTTTTTCGAAAGCTCTGTTTCGACTCTTATTCTTAACTCTGTATTCATTATTTCTAGCACATATTCTTTCGTCGCTATATCAACATCAAGTAGCGCAAGTGCATATAATTCTGGATCATTTATTTTTTTAAATAATTGTTTCAATATAGCTGGTGCTATATGTTTTAATTTTTCAATATGAATTTCCTTATCCGAAAATAGTAACTCATATTGAATAAACGTAACATTATCTTTAATCACTTTAAAATAGCAATTATTTTTTTTATCATTTACAAAATAACCGTTCGGATCTGTAATAATACTCTCTACTTTACGAATTAAATCTGGCAAACTACTCGCCGCCATAACAGTCCGCTGCTCAACCTCACTTGGCGAAATGAATGTAACGCGATACTTATTCTGCACCATCCTCCTCACCTCTCCTTTTATAAAAATCTATCGCCACAAATAAACTTATTAGTCCATCAAACACGTTAAGACCACAAGCATTATTCATACTACACTTCGCTTAAATCTATTTAAACTACCCTAGTAACTCTACATATCTCTGGGCTTTTAAACACCGGTCGAGAATCTATTAGGCACTAACCGCTACCATATATCGCCGGGTCCTCTCTTAAAACTCAAAAAGGGCCTTTAAGGTCTTTTTAGGGCTTTTAAAAGCTTTTTAAGAGCTTTTCAATAACTCGATGTTATTGAACCAAAATGCAATCTGCTGATCCGTTATCCCTGATAGTGTAACAAAAAACTCACGGCACTTCATCTCGTCCTTAAACAGTTGATACTTCCATTCTCCTTCGCTACCAACACTTACGAAATAAAACTCATGAATACGGCCAATGATTGATTGCTTTTCGCCAAATGAATATGGAGGTACTTGCTTAATTTCAAATTGATCAGGTAAATATATACGCTCTTCTCGTTCCATTTTTAACACTTGCTCAGCAAGTTCACGTTTATTTTCGAAAAAAGGCAATTGTAAAATTCGCTCTTGTCTTGTCGTCATACGAATAAAAAACCCTTTCTACTACATTACAATTTTACTTTATGATATATTATCGAATTAAGTTTACAACTTCATTTAATACTTCATCTGACACCTTAATTACTTTCGCATTTCCTTGGAATCCACGTTGATAAAGCATTAAATCAACAAATTCTACAGATAAATCTACGTTTGAACTTTCTTTTGCTGATCCTCGTACATTACCTGCACCATTCTCACCAGCAACACCTATCCCTGGAATACCGGCTGATGGTGTCGCAACGTAATTTCCATTCCCTGTTTTCATTAATCCACCTGAATTCGGGAATGTAGCTACAGCTAGTTGTCCTACAACTTTCATACTACCATCTGAATATTTCATCATAACGAAACCACCATCAGAAATAGAATAGTCATTTGCAATTGCAGCTGGACGCCCTGTTACTTCTGTTGTAGAAAGAGTTTTCCCTGTCGGATAATTTGTTAAACCACTTAAATCCAGTTTCAATCCCTTTCCAAAAGGAATATCAATCGTTCCACCTTTAGTAATTTCACCAGTTACTGGGTCTTTTTGTACAGGTTCATCTGTTTGCTTTAAATTCCCTAATGTATCAAATATAAGAGGTTTATTGTCCGGCATACCTTCAATAGGCTTAAATTCTTTTTCGTTTTTAGAATCATTCCTTACAGAAACTGAATATGTATATTCACCTGCCAACGGCTTTTCAACTTCTTTACCATCTGTCTTTTGCTTAATATTTACACGTAACGTTAATGAGTTCCCTTCCGCATCAAAAACTGTGAATTCGTGAGATAATGCATTTTGGTTTCTAGGAAGGTTTCCGCCTATTGTCGCTTTATCTGTTTGAATCCCACCAACAGCTGATCCCATTGGAATATGAATTGGGCTTGGTCGTGAAGAAAAATCTACCTCTTGTGTTCCGTTTTTCACACCATAACCTAGCACATACTGTCCACCTGTAGTTGTAACATAGTTATCTTTCGATACACCAAAAGATCCTTTTCTCGTATACTCTACATTTCCACCGTTACGATCACCAACTAAAAACAAACCGTTTCCTTCTATCGCTGTCTCCATCTTATCACTAGTTAAAGTAATAGAACCATCACTAAAATCTGTAGATGTCCCACTGAACTTTACACCGTTACCAATACTCTTTGGATTCGTACCAGCATAGGCACCATCACCACGTGAACCAACCGTATTATTATATAGCAAATCATCAAAAATAGCCTTTTGCTTTTTATATCCAACTGTTTGTGCATTTGCAATATTATTTGAAGTAACACTTAATGCATTTTGTGCTGCATTCATCCCTGTAATACTTGTATATAACGCTTTAATCATAACCTTTGTACACTCCTTTTATTAATCTGGCTTAACCTATTCATTTTTTTCTATATCATCTTTCTTCTCATCTTCCGGATTAGTTTCTGTTATCGGTTTATCAGAAACCCTTTCTATGAAACGAAGTGAGACAACTTGATTATCAACAATAAGTTGCACATCGTTATTTTCAGCAAGTCGAACTGTTTCTACTTGACCAGTCACTTGCTTTCCATTATTGCTTACACCTCTAACGTACTTTCCTAAAAACTTCATCCCTCCATCAAGAGCTGTCGAATACATCGTTGATTGCAATTTATCTACTGCTTTCGTCATATTCTGTACTTGCTCCATAAGCGATAGCTGTGCTGTTTGGTTCATCATTTGGTTCATATCCATCGCATTAAACGGGTCTTGATGTTGAAAGCTTGCTAAGAAAAGTTTCAGGAAATCATCTTTATCCATAATACCCGGTGTTTTTTGAGTACTTGCTGATACTCCGTTTGCTTGTTGAGCTGTCGACTGTGCACCAGTAACAGATGCATTTTTTGTTTGTGCTCCTGCTTGTAACGGAATATGATTTGTACTCGTTGTATTTAATCCAACTGTTGGCACGCTTTATTCCTCCAATAATCCCGCAAATTCTTTTGCATGTTGTTTTTCATGTTTCGTACTTGCTAATTTTTGTTTTTGCCTTTGCTCTTGTTCTCGCTGTTCTTTTCGATTTTCATCTTTATCTGAATAGCTAATTTGAATATTAATTTCTTTTTCTTTTAACTTCAGTCTCAATTCATCAAAAATGATTTCAACACGTTTTTTCGCATCGTGTTTTTCCATTTCTACGTGAACATCAATTTGATCCCCATGTTTTTTCATAAACACCGTTAATGTACCGAGTTTTTCTGGATTTAACTGAAATAAAACACGTTCTTGTTTCACTACAAATTTTTGCAAGGCTTCTACTTGTGCTTCCATCTTCTTTCCTAAGTCAGGCAATGAAACTTTCTCAGCACCACTATTTGATTTCCCTATTGGATCCGTACTCGTTGCTCTATTTAGTAACTCCGCACCCGCAGAACTTGAATCGTTGAATACATCACCTTCTGGCAACTCTATCTTTACATCATCGCTCTCAGCTTTCGGAAGATCTCCATCTAATTCTTTGGACTCTTCTTGTTTCTTTGCAATATTACAAGTTTCTGTTTCTACCACTTTCAATACTTGTATCGTTTGCTCTGGCATCGTCACTTTATCTAATACCGTTTGCATTGTATCTTCTAAACATATAGCATTTTTGATATTCATATTTGAAAGGAGCTCTTGTAATTGTTGTAATTCAGCTGCAGGTAATTCGTTAAGTTTTATATTTCCATATTCTTTATACAGCTCTTGTATTTTTTGTATGTATTGATATAACAATTCTGGCTGCACACGTAATTGTTCAATTGCAACCATTTGCTCAGATACAGCTAATAACAACTGTTCTGTCTCTTTTTTTTCTTCTTTCTTTACAATTGGCTCTTCTTTCGTTACTGATTGTTTAGAAAGAATATATTCTTTTTTTTCTTCTTTTGGTGCTTCTTCTCGTTTCATTTTCTCCGTTTTCGGCTGCTTTTTATTTTCCATTCTCATCGTACGATCGAATGAAGAATCTTCACTTTTTGATTGTACTTCTAGCCCTTTTTCTTTTTGCGGAGGTAAACTTTGTTGCACCGGTAATACAGACTGTATCACTATATTCACCTCATCCATTCATACACATTTTCAAATCAAGAAGCATTTTTTCTTCCTGCTTTTCTCGTACTTTAGCAAGCTTTCTACAACCTTCTTGATACATCTCATCAATGACACGTTCTTTTTCTTTTACTTGTTCTAAAAGGCTTTCATTTTTTTGAATAAAATCTTCCGTTTTTTTAATTTTCCGATTCCATTCTTCTATTCTTTCAGGTGAAAACGTATGTGAGGAAAGCATACCAGCCATTATACGTTGCCCAGTTTGTACGACTTTACTACGCGATTTTACTACATATAAATCATATTCTTTTTTTTGTTCTATTTTTCTTTTTTCAGCTGTTAATTCATACACTTCTTTCAAAATCTGTTCTTTTTCTTGATTTATTTGCAACTTTATCGTGTCGTACTGCTGCTTATCCACCTGTTTTTATAGCCCCTTCCTATTATAACGCTCTCTTTTTCTATTATATAGTTTTTTTCCAAAAAAATCTGTGAAATATTAAAAAACAAAAAAATAAGACCTCTTTGGCAGAGGTCTTATACGATATGGTGCATCGCTTCAACAATATCAGCAAATTGGAAACGATCTGATCGACCTTGTTTTAAAAACGTATTTATACCTTCTACTTTGTTTTTACATTCAAAAATATAAGCATTTTCTGCATTTTCTTGAATCGTCCCTAATTTAAAATACAATTCATTTTCTTTATAAACAGATAAGATTTTTCTCATTTCATTTGCAAGTTGCCAGTGATTTGGCGACACGATTTCTTCCATAATCCTACTTACTGAATCTAGCACTGAAATAGCAGGGTAATGACTGAGCGTTGCAAGTTCACGCTTTAATACAATATGTCCATCTAAAATACCACGTGCTAAATCTGGTACAGGTCCGTTTAAATCATCCCCATCAACGAGTACGGTATAAATACCTGTTATGGATCCCTTTTGTGTTTTCCCAGAGCGCTCTAATAACTTCTTCATATAACTTTCCATTAAGAGTGTTTTACCACCAATCGGCAACTCTTTAACGGCAATATCAACACTTCTACGCGCGTCAGCAAAACGAGTAACAGAGTCCATCATAAGTAGTACGTTATTACCTTGATCACGGAAATATTCAGCAATAGATGTCGCAAGCTTCGCTGCACGAAGTTGCATTAGGTGATTTTCATCTGACGTCGCTACAACAACGACGCTTTTTCGCATACCTTCTTCACCTAATTCTTTTCGAATAAAGTCTTTTACTTCTCGGCCACGTTCTCCTACTAAACTAATAACATTAATGTCTGCTTTTGCGTTTTTCGCAATCATTCCGAGTAAAGTAGATTTACCAACACCTGACCCAGCAAATATACCAATCTTTTGACCGATACCAATTGTTAGCATAGAATCAATAGATTTGATTCCCGTTTCAAATACATCGGTAATTTCTTCACGTTCAAATGCATGAATAGGCGGGGCATCTAGTTTTATTTTTTGCAATGGAATATTTTCAACGTTCTCATTTAGCACTTCACCATTTGCACTTAATACTTTTCCGAGTAAGTGATTACCACGAGGTACAACAACATCTTCTGAAACTAGTGTAACTGAATCTCCGTAACATACTTTTTCTGTTTGTTCAAATGGGAGTAACATATTGTTTTCTTTTTCAATCGCAATCACTTCACATAAAACATTATGTTCTCCAACGAAACAAACATCTCCAATTTTCGCCTTTGGCCCTTTCGCTACGAAAAACTGTTCTTGTACACTATGAACTTTACCGACTTTCGTATAAAACGGCGTTTCAATAAATGTATTCCATTTTTGGTTTTCATTCATTAATAGTCGATTCATACATTTTGCTCCTCAAATAACTTCTCTTCTTCCCATTTCTGGCGAAGTTTCGCAAATATAGGTGCAAACTTAAATTCAAAGAACTCTTTCTCTTCTTCTAGAACAAATTCACCGAACTGTAAGGAGAAATCATATTTCCATTCTACTAATTGTAGTAACCAATATTCTTTCGTATTTTCCTTCTCTTCTTGGATGCGTTCAAATGTTTCTGGATGTACGGTAATGACCAATTTTTCAAACGAAGTCGGCAACGTTTGAACGATGCCAGTTAAAATGGGTAACACATCAAGTAAGCGCGAATCTACTGCTTGATTCACAATTTTTTCTGCTAATTGAAAAGATTGATCCCATAATAATTCTGTCCATTCGTATGCTGTTTCTTGTTGTTCCTTTTGAAACTGTATACGTGCGGACTCTATCTCTTTCATCTGCTGCTGAACATGCATTTGAAATTGTTCTTGATCATGTAATAACTGCTGGCGCTCTCGTTCTAATATTTGCTGCTCTTGCCTTAGTTGATTCAGTTCAGTATGTAATGATTGTTGCTGTGCAAGAAGCTCTTCATGGTCCACCTGTATTTCTTCTACTTGAACTGGTATTGGTTTTGGAAATTGTAATTCATACGTTTCTTCAGAAAAAGAAACAGAATTCTTCGGAATTCTGTTTTTAAATAAGGACATCATCTTCACCTCTTTGAACGATAATTCTTCCTTCCTTCTCTAGCTTTTTCACTGTGCCTGTAATCGTTTGCTGTGCTTTCTCAGCATCCGTCATCTTAAGCGGTCCTAAGCCATCTAATTCTTCTAGAATCATCTCTTTACGGTTTGAAGACATACATGTAAATAATTTCTCTTTAATTTCTTCTTTTGCAATTTTAAGTGCTTTCGCAATAACACCATTATCTGTAATTTCCTCTAATACACGACGAAGTGCGAGATCTTCAAGTCCGAGTAAGTCTTCAAATACAAACATGTTTTCTTTAATTCTCTCAGATAACTCATAATCCATTTCATCCAGCTTTTGAAAGACTGTTTTTTCAACACCTCGTGAAACGTTATTTAAAATGTTTACTATTGTTTTCAAACCATCTGTTTTATTAATTGCATTAAACGCCATATTATTTAATTTTGATTTTAATAAATCCCCAATTTGATTTATTAATTCACCATCTACTTGCTCTAGCTTCGCAATCCCCATTACCGTTTCTACTCGCTTATGATCTGGTAATCTCTCAATTAATTGAGAAGCAAGCTGCGGTTTAATATAAGAAGCGATAATCGCAATCGTTTGTGGCGATTCATCATTAAGTACAGTAAGAAGTGGTTCTAAATCTGTAAGTGAATTTAAGAATTCAAACGGATTATCTTTGTTATACCAAAGATCTTCTAATAATTTTTCTAGTTCGTCTTCTGGCATATTTTTAAATATGCGACGAATATATTCTTTATCTGGAGTCACTAGGTTTAATTCTTTTACATTTAATTCATACAAGAACTCCCCTAGTACATTTTCTAACGTTTCCGGTTTATATACACGAAACTTCGCGATTTCACGAAGTAATACTTCTTTTTCCTCAGCCGTCATATATTCAATGACTTTTGCTGCCACCCCTTCTTCTAATGTACGAATAAGGATGGCAGCTTTTTCTTTGGAGGAGATTTCATCTAACATCGTTGTTCCTCCCTTACTGTCCATTTAACCATTTTTTAATTACTTTTGCAGTTCCTTCTACATGTTCTTTCGTAGCATCCTGCACTTGTTCATCTAACGTCGGTTCTTTCGGTTCTTCTGGTTCTGGTTTTGGCTCTGGTACTATTTTCTCTTCAGGAATTTCCATAATACTTTCATTACTTGCAGCAATTTCCTCTTCTGCTAAGTATTCTTCGTATTCCTCTTCTTCTTCTTTCTTTCTCTTACGTCTTGCTAAGAAGAACCATACTAAACCACCAATCGCTAATAAACCAGCTGGAATTCCACCGAATAACCACCAGTTTATGCCGCTTTCTTCTGGTTCTTTCTTCTTCTCTTCTTTCGGCTGATCAAACTGAACAGTTACAACGTTAACTTGACCGTTTGTAAAGTTTCCATTCGGATCAGCTTGAAGCCCAGCAGCTGTGCCGATTGCTTCTTTGAAAGTAGTCATATCTATTTTTCGTTTTACTAACGTATCGTTGTCTACCCATACTACAACATTTGTTTTCGTTAATTCTGGGTGTTTCTTAATTGTTTCAACTGTTTTATCTATTTCATAGTTTTCAATTTTGTTACCATTTTTATTATCGTAGACGATTTTACCATTTTGATTATTGTTCGTACCATAGTTTGGTACTTCGCCATTCGCTGTAATACCAGCGCCTTGCTTCGTCTCTGCTCCTTCTTGTGCAGTAGAGCTTTCTTCTTGCTCTTGTTTACTACGAAGCACACCTTTATCACCATACTTTTCTGACTGACGTGTAACTTCATCATAGTTTACAGATACTTTCGTATTCACTTTATATTCATTTGGTTTAAACATCGTCATTAACGTTGCATCAATATCTTGCTTTAATTTACCTTCAATTTGATGCTGCATCTCTACTTCTTTTTCATAAGAAGAGGAACTAGTAGAATGCGCTTCATCTGCCCCTTTTGAGATGACACCTTTTTTACTATCAATCACACTTACTTCTTCTGCTTTCACCCCAGGAACTGCTGCACTAATCATTTGCTGTATACCCGCAACTTGATCAGCAGTTAATAATTGACCACGTTTTACACCAACCGTAATCGCAGCTGTTCCTTTTGCTTTTTCTTCATCAAAAATTGTCTCTTTTTCAGGTAATGTAATTTGAACATTCGCCGTTTCAACTGTCGCAAAGTTTCTTACAATATCTTGCTCCAATTGCTTTTTCGTACCGACAACTTGCTTCATTTTTTTATCTTGCTCACTTGAACCGAGCGAGCTTTCTAATAAAATTTCCTCACCGCTTTTAGAATTAAACGGTAAACCTAACCCATTCATTTCTTTTCGTACCCATGGAGCATCATTTTTTTGCACACGAATCGATCCATCGGCCGCTAACTGATAATCTACACCTAACTTTGATAATTCTGCTGTAATCTCTTGCTTATCTGCATCATTTAAATTTTGATATACAACAACATATTTATCTGGCAAGGTGAAGTATAAAAGTGCTCCTGTTACAATCGCTAAAAGCGCAGCACCGATTACTAACTTATGCCACGTTTTTAACGATTGGATAACATTTTTCATCTTTTCCATTTAAACACACCCGTCCACTTTCCTAAATTTGCATATTAATTAGTGACTTATAATTTTCAATAAGATTATCACGTACGAGAGCAGCCGTCTTCATTTGAGACTCAGCCTTCTTCTGCTGAATTAAAACGTCATGCGTTTCTCCTACCCCTTTAGTTAGTAAATCATATACTGCTGTTTGCGCATTGTTTTGTGTTTGATTCATATCTTCCAATAAATCGATAAACTTTTTCCCCTCAACTACTGATGTTTGAGAAGTTTTCGGTGCACCAATTGACTGAATTGCTCCAAATGGTTGCGTATTTAACATTGGTTGGATTTTCATATTACTATATTCCCCCTTATCCTCGGCCAATTTCTAAATCTTTATCAAGCATTTTTTTATTCGCATTTAATACACTTGTATTTGCTTCGTACATTTTTTGGGCAACCATTACATTCGTCATTTCAGCAGTCACATCAATATTTGGATAACGTACATATCCTTCTTCATTTGCATGCGGATGTGTTGGGTCATACACTAAGTTTTCAGTTTTATCTGCTTCAATACTTTTTATTTTTACTCCATTAGTAGGAGACCCATCTAACATATTTGCAAAACTATTGTTTGATTCTAGCACTACACTACGACGCTCATATAAATCTGCCCCCGGAGCCGCCGTTGTATTTGCATTTACAATATTATTTGAAGTAACTTCCATCCACTTTCTCGCTGTCGTTAGTCCTGAGCCACTTGCATTAATTGCCTGAAACATCGTTGTCTCTCCTTCTACTTTTAACGTCCGCGTGCCGCTTGGTTAATTGCATATTGTGTATTAATCGCGTTAATTGAAATACCGTATAACTGATTTGCTTTCATTAAATCTAGCATTTCTGTCGTTACATCCACACTATTTCCATCTTTATTCGTTTGCATTGATTTTGTTTGAATCTTTGCATATGTATTTTTCGTATTTACTGTCGGTAAGTGCATTTCATTCGTTTGATATAAATCTGGATTGCCCTTTAAGTCTGCAGCATTGTTCTTATATAGTGCACTACTTTTATTCATTTGCTCAGCAAATGTTACATCTTGCGCTTTATAGCCGGGTGTATTCGCATTTGCAATATTACTAGAAACAGTATTTCGTTTCGTCACTAAATAATTCATATAATGGCCTACATCACTCACTAAATCTGGCATATTCCACACCCTTTCTTTTTTAACTTAATGATCCACTGATGGAAGTTTCACTTCATTATTTATTTTCTTATATGTGTTTATTAAAATATTAACAATCATGTACCCTTACATATTTTATTCCATTTTTCCATTGTTGTCTTTAGAAAAATACAAAAATATAAAAAAGAATACAAAAAAACTGTATACACGCAATAATCTATGAAACATTTAAAGTTATGATCTACAAACTAAAGTTCATTTTTACATTATTTAGATTACTACTTTTTTATTACAGTCATAAAATGAAACCTCAATCAGCGGAAGTCTTCATTTAAACTAAGGAATGGATCCCCTCTTAAAAAGGGGAATCCGTTTCTAAACTCTATCATTAAAATTTACCGTAAAATGAATTAGCTTTCATGCGCCCATCATTTGTCATGATCATTTCTTCCAAAATCTTTTGCTTATCTCGAATATGCTGTGCCGCCTTAATAATGAATGGACTTACTTCTGCTGCAACTTGCGCACGCGTTTCCTCATCCAATGTCATCATCCAGCGATTTAACATTTCACTCTTCTCAGCAAACTCTTCATCTGACACTTGCAATTCACCGATTTCATTAAAACAGCCGACAAACGTCCGATAAATATCATTGTTCATTTTCAAGTGCTCCGCGGTAACCGTCTATTAAATCTTGTAACACTTTCACAATCGCATCCATGTCTTTTGCTTCACGCGTTACTTTCATTGTTTGAATTTGAATGCTAATCCAATCATATAAGCCATATAAACTATCATATAAATCTTTCGTAATTTCAGGATTTAATTGAAGCTTTAATTCTTCGAAAATACGTTCTAACTTTTCAAGAAGTGCATCTCCTTCTTGTAGTTTAAAAGCATGTAACAGTTCTTCTAAATTACGAAACTCTACAATGCATCTTTCATAAATAAAAATTGTATTTTTAATTGGATTACTCGTCATAATATCATTTTGCATATAACGTTGCCATGCTTGCATACAATCACTTCCTTACCTTTCATTAATCATCACTTTTTTGTTTTGTCATTGCTTTAATTGTTTTTAATTGGCTATCAAGCGCCGCTAATGTACTCTCTAGCTTTTGATACTTCTTCACAATTTCATCTTGTTTTTGCAAGTTTTGCGTCTCAATATCTTTAATCTTTTTATCTAAATCACTTACACGTGAATCAATGTTTTTTACTCGTTCTCCAACTACACCTTTATCACCAAATATTTTTTCAAGTGGTTCTTCCATCATTTTCCCTAAACCATTAGATCCAAAGAAAAACTGTTTCGCTGCATCCGGTTTTTCTTTTAACGCTTTCGTTAATGCTTCGTCATTAACTTCCATCGTTCCATCTTGCTTTAATTGAATACCAAATGTGAATAAATAATTACCATCTTGTGAAAATGTTACAACATTGTTCATCGCTTGACGCACACTTTGCATAACGGCTTGACCTTGAAAAGCTCCACCTTTACCAGCAAAAAGATCTACCGTATTCACAGCTTTATTATAATCCGCAACCATCTTCTTAATAACATTCGATGCATCTGTTACGTTTGAGTCACTTACTGTAAATTTCAAATCTATACCTTTTGCTTTTGCATCTGTTGTCTTTGGGTCTACATCTGTTGTTCCTTCTGGCTTTTCTTCTGCCGTTTGCTCTGTTACCTTTAATAATTCAATTTTCACACCAGGAAGTGCTTCAATTATATTGGTAGAACTTTTACCTTCGATACCATTAATAGAATATATAGCATTTTGTGCTTTATTAATTAGATTGAGTGCTGTACCATCCGCCTTAGCTAAACCCATATCTTGAAACAACGTAGATGTGTTCCCATCAAATTTAATTTCCCCCTCTGTTCCTTCTTTTTTCGAGGACATAAAAATTTTAGTTCCAAGTGTATAAGCCGATACACCATAATCTCCATCATTAATTTTGTTAATTAAATCTTTATATGTCATATCAGTTGTTACTTTTAGATCTTTACCACCTAGTTTTAACGTTTCATTTCTTGGAAGCTTCGCATTTATATCAGAAATATCATTTGAGGCTATTTGATGACGCTGCGCAAGCTGTGTAATCGTCATATTGAAAGTTCCTGCAATCGCACCACCATCAGCTTTTACATTTATATATCCGTCTTGCGTTGTCGTTACTTTTTTCTCGTTCCCTTTAAAATCCGCTAAGTTTTTAAAAGTCTGTGTGAAAGAGCTAAATTCTGATTTTAAACTTGTATATAATAGTTTATCTTGTGAAAGTTGATTCTTTTCATTTGTATACGGTGTTTTTCTCATATCTAACGCATTCATTTCTAATTCGACGAAGTTAGAAGTATCGATCATATTATTTCCAAGGTTCCATATTTGTTGTCTACCACCGATACCAGTTAATGTTCCTGCCATAATTTCTCACTCCTTATAGATTACATGTAGTCTAAAATACTCGTTTTACTCATCGTACTAACAGCTTTTAACGTAGCTTCATACGTTGCGTTTATATAAGCTAAATCAGAAATTGCTACCGCTAAGTCAACATCCTCAATTTCTTTACGGTTTTCTTGAAGCGCTAAATTTTGTTCACTTAAAATTGTTTTAAACGTCTCCATTGTATTCATTGTCGAACCAACTTCAGTTGTACGATTAATGATGCCGTCTAAATTTTTCTTATTTTCTCCTAATAACGGCTGTAATGCTTTTTGGTCACCTTTTTGCATCGCTTCACTCATCTGTTTTAACGTTTTTATAACAGGGGATAATAGCGCTTCACCGTTACGAAATGCTTTTAATTCATAACCGTCATTTAGTTGCCAGTTCACATCATTTTGTCCACCTTGATACGTACCATCTTCTGTAAATGGTGGTTTCTCTGTACTATCACCACCGAAAATATAACGACCTTGCTCTTTCGTATTCGCTAAATATACAACTTGTTTTAAAATTTGATCAATCTCTGCACCGATGGCTTTCAATTCTTTTTCACCATTTGGCCCATTTAACGCCTGCACCGCTAATTGATCTGCTCTTGTTACAGATTTTAAAACACCTTGTAAAGCAGTTTCAGTTTGTGTTAATACATTTTTCGAATCCGCTATATCTTTTTGCATTTGCTCCATATTCGCCAATGAATGTTGAATCGCAAATGATTTACTTGCTGCAAGTGGATCTTCACTCATAAAAAGGTTTTTCTTCCCTGAAGTTACTTGATTTCGGTGGTATTGTTGTTGCACATTCAAATCCATTAACTGATTCTTTGCCCAACTTGCATTTTGAAATGTAGATACTCTCATTTCTATCTCCTCCTTTATCTATTTCAAATTAATTTGAAGAAGAAACCAGAATTATTTCCGGCTCTCCCCTTACCTAACTTATCCCTCTACCGCCCCATATCTCTGATTTCACACCAATAGGTCCTCTATTAGGCACTGACCGCTTCTTCACTCTGCTGGCTCTCTCTTTAAACATAAAAGAAAAGGGTTTTGTTTTTACCTCTCATTATCTAATAATCGAAAACAGACTATCAAACACTTCATTCATCGTTGTAATAGCTTTAGAGTTTGCAACGAAATATTTTTGGAAGGCCATTAAATTAACCATTTCTTCTTCCATATTAACGCCTTCAACACCCATCTTTTCTTGCTGAATCCCCTCCAATAAATCCACATGAATTTTTTGATAGGCATTCACTGCACTTTTATCAGATGCAACGCCAACTACGAATTGATCTAATGCTTGTTTATAAGAAAGACCTTCTTTATAATTTCCATCTGTAATTGCTGCTAGTTTATTTGCTGTTTCAGCTGATATTTTCATTTTCGAAACATCTTTTGCAAATTCAGGGTTTAATTTCATATCTTTCGCTTGATCTCCAACGAAGAACTCTTTCCCCATTACTGTGTTTACTTCATTCTTTACAGAACTCATTAGTTCTTCAAGGTTTTTCTTATAACTAGCAATCTTCGCTTTCGTATCGATCGCTGATTGGATTGCTCCACTCGTTAAAGGAATTTCCGAACCGTAAATTTCAGCAGTCATTGGTTCTTTTTCTTTATTTAATTGAAGTGGATATGTATCTTGTCCATTTACTGTTAAAACACCATTCATTCTAACACTCGCGATATTAGGATTCATAGATTCATAAGACACTTCTATATTTGCATACTTAGACATTTCTGTAATGATACGATCACGTTCATCCAAAAGTTGATTTGGCACTTGTGTACCTGCCTGTCCAATTTTTTTATTCGCTTCCGCTAAGCTGCCAGCAAGACGATTAAATTCATTGACATGCGCTTCAATATCTTCTGTCGTTTGTGCTTCTGCTGTATCTAAGCTTTTTGCCAAACGATTTACTTGACTTGTAAACTTCCCAGTTTCAGAAATTAATGTATCGTAGTAATTTGGTTGTTCTGGATTTTTTGCAACTTCACGAAAAGCATTAAAGAAGCCATCCATTAAACTAGATAATGAATTTTTCCCTGTCGTTCCAACCATAGATTCTACACGTGATAAAGTCGAATTCATGTAGTTATAGTAAGAGAGTTGAGATAATTGATCGTTAAACTGTTTCGTCTTCACTTCATCTGTAATACGGTCAACGCCTAACGTTTGTACACCGTAACCTATTTTTTGTTCTGGTGAATAGCCCTGACTTGCTCCAGCCGATCCGTAATTTACCATTTGACGCACATAACCAGGCGTATGAATGTTTGATAAATTTTGTTTCGTCGTTTGTAATCCCATTTGTGCCGCTAACAAACCCGATAGCGGTGTATTATAATCAGACAGTCTCATAATGTTTCACTTCCCCTTTACAATAGTTCGTTCATAAAGATTTGTGAATTATTGTTTCGTTCTAAATTATATTCAGAAACGGAATCCACAATACTTTCTGTAGTTTTTAATAGTACGTTTAAGTAATATTGATTTTTCAAAAGAATCATTTTTACATTCTCTTCTAATTCAGCTACATTTTTTTGTAATTCTTCCATTTTTTTAATTTCTTCGTTAGAAAAATACGAAAATAATGCACTTACGCGAAACGGCTCAATTCCCTTTTCTTTACAAAACTGAATAACCATTTCTTCAAACGAGCTTGATAATCCTTTTAAACCATCTATGTACTGCAATTGCTCTACTTGCAATTTTTGAACTGCATTTACATTTTTATGTTTCAAATTCTCATATATTTGTTCTCCAAGCGTTTGAATGTTTTCATATGCTTTTTGAATAATAACGAGCTTTTCATATAATTGTATGTACATATCGTTTCCTTCCCTTTTACAAGACTAAATTTACAATTAAACCGTGGATTTCTCCAATCTGATTTAACATTTCTAAATGTCCCGTTTTCGTATTAATTAAATTCATAACATCTTCTAACTCATTTAATCCCATTTCCGCCTGTTTCACAATCGTCATTTTCTGTGAATAGCCATAACGTGGATGACGCGACATGACATCTTTATATTGCAATACATTATCTACGTAAAAATTCAAAAATGATTTTACTGTATTTTTGTATTCCATTACATTATCAAGCGTTAATTCCATTTCAATTTTCTCTTTAATTTCTCCAATGTTATCAACAAATGCTTCCATTTGTTCTAGCAATTTATCTTTTTTCGGATCTGCATACAAATTATCCGAAAATGCAAGTCCTGTCCTGACATTTGCTTCTTTCGGCATTTGAGTAGCAGGCGGTATATGCGATAAAATTGGATTATGCGAGATCGAACGTAGCATATATATCACCTATTTATTTTTTTATTTCTTCCTAAACTTAATCGTAAAATCCAGTTATTTATAATTATACTCTGAACACTAATATTTTGCAGTTATTTTTTATAAAAGATATGTTACAATTTAGCATGAGGTGGCACAAATCTATGAATATTTTTCTTTGTGGTTCAAATCAATTAACAGCATTAGATCAAGAAGAAATAAAAAAATTTTTAACTGACTATGCTCACAAACATAAAATTTACATATTATGTTATAAATCTATCGAAAATGAGATTCTTCGTTTTTTCATCGAAAACGAAAGACTCGCTCAAAATTTATGCCTTTACACGCTACAGCCGTTACAAGCATTAACAGATGAATTTCAAGAGGTCGTTGATTACTTAAAAAAACACGGAGCCGAGTATGTCGCTTTTGATCATCCTTCCGACTCCATTTACCGATCAGATTATATGTTTTTTGTAAAACAAATAATCGAAGATACCGATCTAGTTCTCTGTTTTTATAATGGGGATAAGCATACATCTGTCATTCCCGTTGACGTTGCAAAAGAAGCAGGAATTGATGCTGTTATTTATGATTTACCAGGTTTACATGAAAAACAGATGAAAAAAAACTTTGAACAAAAAATCCGTATGATGTAAAGGGGGAGGCACAATATCGTTATTGTGCCTATTATAAATATGATAATTGAACAAGATTATGATCATTTTATCGCGAGTTTTAAACAACAATTCAATATGGATATCGCTTCGTATAAACAAGATAGAATGCGTCGTAGAATCGATGCTTTTATTTCGAGAAAGGGCTTTGAGAACTACACTAGTTTTCTAAGCAATTTACGTACCGATCAAAAGTTATTTTTAGGTTTTATTGACTATATTACAATTAACGTTTCAGAGTTTTTTAGAAATAAAGAACGTTGGCAAACGTTAGAGACGAAAGCACTACCAAAATTACTCGAACAAAATAACGGAAAATTAAAAGTATGGAGTGCCGCTTGCGCTGCCGGTGAAGAACCATATACACTCTCTTTAATTTTATCGAAGCACCTAGCTCCATATCGTTTTGAAATACAAGCAACAGATCTTGATTTTCACATTTTAGAAACTGCAAAACGCGGTCAATATACAGAACGTTCTTTAAAAGAATTACCTGCCGATTTAAAAGAGCTTCATTTCACAAAAGAAAATGATATATATTCATTACATCAAAACATTAAGCAAAACGTGACGTTCAAGCAGCATGACCTGTTAATGCAGTCGTTCGATACAAATTACGATTTAATCATTTGTCGCAACGTAATGATATACTTTACTGAAGAAGCAAGGGTAAAACTTTATGAAAAGTTTAGTCGTGCTTTACGAAAAGGCGGCGTATTATTTGTTGGTAGTACTGAACAAATTTTAACACCTGAACGTTATAATCTTCAGCGTTTCGATACATTCTTCTACGAAAAAATATAAAAAGGTCGTCACTTTACATTGTGACGACCTTTTTATATAACTCGAATTAAAATAATAGCAACAATCCATACAAAGAGAAAAAGAAACGTCATAGACCATTTATGTTCTTGCATCGTATGTTTCAAAGCCTGTGATAATTGTGTCATATTCATTTCCGCAAGTGCTCTCCATACGCTTACATCCCGCTCTTTAGCAGTACGATCTGTAACGCTAATTAAAATGGTTTCGTTAGACAACTTCGTTATATAAGCAGTAATAACCGTTACCATTAAATTTATATTTCCTTCTGAAGAATCACTTTCCACTCTAGAAAGGAGTGCACTTACATCTAGTAACGGAATATGTACCTTTCTACCAAATGATAGTTGTACTTCAGCAAAATCATACGTTCCATCTAACAAAGGAAGTTCTTTTATATGAGCTTGCTTAACAAGTCCTTGTAAGCTTCTCATTACTTGTTCAAATATTTTATCTGTTTGCTTTCCTTCTCCAGATAATGTATGTAACTTCTTAAAGAGTTGTAATACTGTATCCATCTCTTTAGAAAGCATTTCCTTCATAACCTTTCCATCGCCTAAACTCGCAAGTAAAATCCCTATTTCATTATTCTTCGATATAATTTTAGACTGTCCAGTAAACACTAGATTACTATGCTTTCGTTCTTTCTGGATTTCATGTTCTGAAATAGCTGCAGGCTGTTTTAATGGTTGTAGCGTCTTATTTTCAATTGTTGTACGTTTAATCTCCATCTAAGCGCCCTCCACTACTATGAAATAATTAGCCCCATTCTTTATTACTCTTTAAAACTAGAAAGAGTACGAATAAACCAGACATAATAGCAAATACACTAGAAGCTTGTATTCCCTCGTCACTTTTAGCTTCTTTCTTAACTTCTGGCTCTTCTTTTTTCTCTTTCTTTTTCGAAATGACTTGATTGTTATTATCTTTATCTTTTTGAGCCGTCGCTTTATTTACTTCCTTGTTGTCTGTGAAAGGCTCTTTTATAACATAAGTAATTCTTTCTTTCTCTTTCAATGGTTCTTTTATAAGATTGTTTACTTTCTCTTCTTTTTTTGGAATTTGAACAACTGGTGGTTTTTCTTCCTGAAGCGGGATTTCTACTTTCGAATCTTCCTGCTTCTCAGTTTCTTTCTTATCTTCTAATTTATTTTCTAATTTATCTTCATTCTCTCGTTCTTCTATCTTTTTATCCTCTTCTGTTTTTTGCTCCAAAACAGAAACGACATATTCACTTGCTTCAATCAATTTATTTCCAGCCGCGTCTACTACCTCTACAAATAGTTCGTATGTCCCATTTGGCAACGCATCCGTTATTTCAAATACTTTTTGCCAATCCATATCGCGCTTATTGTAATCTAATAAAAATGTAATCTCTTTATTTTCTTTTCCTTTTAATGTAACACGAACTTCTTTCACGGCTGATTCTACGTCTGTTGCCTTCACTCGTACACGTATAGAATCGCCTTGTTTCCGTTCAATTACGTTTCCCTTCGTCTCATCAATCGTAACTTTATGTAACTTCGGTAACTCTTTATCTAGCGTTGGCATTTCATTATTTATATGAACGAGCGGGACTTTCACTTCATTTTCTACAAGCTCTTCTTTCTCATTTTCTTTGTAACTTTGAACGAGCTGAAGATTCCAATCACCTTGCAAATCAAAAGTTTCGACCTTGTATTTAGCAATCCATCGCTTCGTTTCCTCTTCATACTTAAACGATAGCATTCTTTCTTGTTCATACTGATCGCCGTTTTTTGGCAAGCGCAAAATACCTTTTATACTTTGAACATTTTGCTCTTTTGGTTCTACAATAACCCGCACTTCTTCGCCAACTTTTAATTCCTGCTTATTTACTGTAATAACCCCTTGATCCGTCTCTATCTTTTTTTCGGTTTCTTGTTCATTTTTTGCTTCTTGTTGTTCCTCTTTATCTTGCTTCATTTCTACTTCTACTGGCCGCTCTTGAGCTTCTTTCATTTCTTCTTGCACATTCACTTCATTTATATTTTGATCTGGCTCAATTTGCTCTTCCGCCTGACTTTGCAAAGGGAAGAGCAGGCACACATGTATGAATAGCCAGCAAATTAGAAAAAACTTTATGCTTTTCATCTACTATTTCAACGCCTTATAGTGATTTCGTCACTTTTACTCCGAAAAATCCATTTACATTTACAAGTTCACCATACGCCACCAATACATCATTTACATAAATACGAATTGGCTCGTCAATATCTTCATCTAGCACAACCGCTTCATTCTCTTGTAAACTTAAAATATCTTGAATGGTTTTCACTGTGCTTCCAAATACAAATTTCACGTTCATTTCTACATTTTGTAGAATGGATGTGTCCATGTATACTGGTTCCATTTGTTTTACTTCTTTAAATTCAATAGGTTGCACAACAGGTTCTACAACTTTTTCTTCTTCTATTTCTTCCGTAACAATCTCTTCTTCTTCCACCATTGGATATAGAAGTCTTCTTACCATTTCCTTCGCTTCTGAAATCGGTAAAATTTGATACATTTTTGATTGAAGCAGGTCGCCAATTTCAAGGTTGAACGTAATTTGAACGAGTTCGTCCACTTCCATTGACTCTCCCAAATATTCCATTTCTTCTTTTAAAGTTACAAATTTAACATTTGGTGGCGTCATGTCCATTTTTTCTTGAAACATTTCTGACATCGCCGTTGCAGCATGCCCCATCATTTGGTTCATGATTTCTTTAATACCGCTCAGTTCTAATTCACTAAGTTCTTTCTCTGGATCAACTTCCCCTGTCCCCATCATCATTAAATCTACCATTGTTAAAGCGACATCTTTCGTAAATACGAATACATTCTCATTCTTTAGTCCTTCAACAAAATCAACATTTAAAATAACAAATGGGACTGGTACTCCATCATAATGGCGAACATTGATTGCTTCTACATTCGGTGTACTAATTGAAACTGGCTGATTTAACAGCGTTGACAATACTGTTGAAGCTGAACCAATTGAAATATTTGCAATTTCACCAAGGACATCTTTCTCTTCTTGCGTTAAATGTTCTTTTTCAACTTGTTCTTCTACAATCTCAGTTTCAACTACTTCTGCTGGCACGTCTTGCTCTTCTACTTCACCAGATAATTGCATTAACTTATTTATCATTTGTTTCGCATGTTCAATTGAAACAATTTGCACAAGTTTAGAGTTTACAAGATTATCTATCTTTAAATCAAACGATACTTTAACAATCGTTTGATTCCCATCGATTTCCGAGATTTTCTCCATTTCTTCTGATAGCTTTACAACCTTAATTGTCGGCGGAGACATATCTACTGTATCTTGGAAGAATTCCGACATAGATGTAGCTGCGAACCCCATCATTTGATTCATCGCTTCTTGTACAGCACTTAGCTCTAATTCACCAAGTTCCTTTCCGTCCTCCACTTCACCTGTTCCCATCATCATTAAATCAGCAATGGATAATGCAACATCTTGCTTAAGGACAAGAAGGTTTTCCATATCTAATCCTTTTGTAAAATGAATGTTTAGTACAACGTGTGGAACTTCGACGTCGCTTGAATCATATAAATCTACCAATTCGATGCGAGGAGCAGTAATGCTTACTTGCCTATTTAAGATTGTTGATAATACAGTCGAAGCTGAACCAAATGATATATTTGCAATTTCGCCAAGAATATCACATTCTTGAGGCGTTAAATGCTCATTCTCTTTTTCTAGCACAATTGTGCTCGTATCCCCTTTTGTGTGTTGCTCAGGCATTTTCTCTGCCTCCTCATTTCTGTTTTTCTATCAAATGATATAAACTCTCATTTTATTTTAACAAACTTATTATATAAAACGTTAATATGTATTTATTCCCATTTTTAGATTAGTAACGATTAACCAAAAAGCTCCCCAATTGTATACAAGTGGGGAGCTTTCCTTCATTCCTATTATAAACCTTCTGGGTTTAAAATGAGGACCACTCGTCCATCACCGAGAATTGTCGCACCAGAGAAATAATTAGAACTCTCTGCAAAGAAGTCACCTAATGACTTTAAGACTATTTCTCTTTGACCGATAATTGTGTTTACAATAAGCCCATAGCTGCGATGTGTATTACGAACAATTAACACAGGAACCATTTGACCATCATATGACGCAAACGCCTCATCTGCTGTTTTCTCACCAAATACCGTACTTAAATGCTTCACTTCAATAATTTGATTACGGTAATTTAACACATCTTTTCCTTGTATGGATTGGATGTCTTCTCTCTTGATTCGAATTGCTTCAACAATATTACCAAGAGGTAAAGCATAACGTTTATCATTCGTTTGAACAAGCATAGATTGTATAATAGACAACGTTAATGGAAGTTCAATTCTAAATGTACTTCCCTTTCCTTCTTCAGAATCAATAATTAAATGTCCGCCTAAACTATGGATTGTATGTTTCACTACATCCAATCCAACGCCGCGTCCAGAAAGGTCTGATACAACTTCAGCTGTACTAAATCCTGGTTGGAAGATCAAATCAAATATTTCACGGTCTGTTAATTTATTTGCCTCAGATTCTGTTACAACACCATTTTTAATCGCTTTTTCTAATACTTTCCCTTTATGAATTCCATTTCCATCATCCGTAATTTGAATTACGACATGATTCCCACTATGGAACGCTTCTAATTTAATCGTACCTGTCTCATTTTTACCTGCATCACGACGTTGTTCAACAGTTTCAACCCCATGATCAATTGCATTACGAATTAAATGAACAAGCGGATCACCGATTTCATCAATAACAATTTTATCGACTTCAGTATCTTCACCTGTAATTTGTAAATCGATTTTTTTCCCTAAATCTTTCGCTAACATACGTACCATACGCGGGAAACGATTAAAGACTGTTTCAATCGGCACCATACGCATGTTTAAAAGTACATTTTGAATATCTTTTGAAATATCGCCTAATCGATTTAAATGCTCAATTAATTCTTTGTTTTGAATTGCTTGTGCCAATTCATCTATACGACCACGCTCAATTACACTTTCTTCAAACATGTTCATTAATCTTTCAATTTTTTCTAATTGAACACGTATGGAACGATTTTCCACTTTACCATTTTTCGTTTTTGCAGCGCTTTTAGCTGGTGTAGCATTAGTAGATTGTTTAGATACTTGTTTAGATACTTCTTTAGTTGATTCCACATGCGTAGCCGCTTGTGAAACTTCTTGTATGGCTTCTTGTGTAGACAATTTTTCCGAAACTACTTCTTTTGATATATGTGCTTGCTTCACTTCTACTTTCTCAATTTCAGAAACATGAAGTACTACTTGTTTTAATTCTTCTTCACTTTGATCAGTATCCATAAATACTGTGAACTCAAATCCGAAAGCATCTGCTTCAATTTCTTCAATACTTGGAACTGTTCTTTGTACATTACCTACATTTTGCAGCGCTTCAATACACATAATGGCACGTACTGCTTTTAAAATAGCTTGTTGCTCAACAGTTATATGCACTTCATGTGAAGCTTCATCATCGTTATTTATAGTTTCTTGTTCTATATGTTCAGTAGGAATTTCTATATTGCCATTCAATAATGCTTCTAATTTCTGTTTCGTTGCAACTACATCAATATTGCCCATTCCACCTTGCTGCACATCTGCAACCATCTTCTCTAAATTATCAATGCACTCAAAAATCACATCAATAATTTCCGCATTTACAACTATATTCCCATGACGAATTTCATCTAAAACGTTTTCCATTTTATGCGTTAAATCCGCCATTTCCGTAAATTCCATACTCGCTGACATACCTTTAAATGTATGGGCTGAGCGGAATATTTCTCCCACAACATCCATATCAGTGGGATTTTGTTCTAAAGTTAGCACATTTTCATTTAACGATTGTAAATGTTCTTCTGATTCCTCAAAAAATATATTTAATAGATCTGTTTGCATTTTAATCCCCTACCTGTCTAACAAACATTTCATTTATGTATAACAATTTAGTGTTTTAAAGCAAGAAAAAAGGGGGCCACACGCATATCCGCTATCAATGTTTAGATTCCTTGTGGCACCCCTTCTATATTAGCTGTTTGCTACTTTTGTTAACGCTTCGATTACACGATCTGCTTGGAATGGCTTTACAATAAAGTCTTTTGCTCCACCCTTAATTGCATCTAATACCATACCTTGTTGCCCCATTGCAGAACAAATAACAACTTTTGCACTTGAATCAATTTTAATAATTTCTTTTAATGCTTCAAGTCCGTCCATTTCTGGCATAGTAATATCTAATGTAACAATATCAGGTTGAAGTTCTTTATACTTTTGAATTGCCTCTACTCCATTTTCCGCTTCTCCGATTACTTCAAATTCAGAATTACTTTTTAATAAGTTTTTAATCATTGTTCGCATGAACATCGCATCGTCTACAACTAAAATTTTATGTGCCATTCTTTTTGATTCTCTCCTTCTATGTATAAATATATCTTAATATTTCACCTTATCATTCTCACTCATTATACAAAATAAAATGATAAAATTTAATATTTTTTTAAAAGAATTTTCGTATTTTTATTATTTTATTATTAAAATGACAATATACTATTCTTTTATGTAAATGACAACGCGACGGTTTTTCTCCCAATTTTGCGGTGAATCATTTGGTACAACTGGCTTTGTGTCTGCATATCCTACCGCAGCTAGCCTTTTATCATCCACATTATACACTTCAATTAAGTGGTGAATCATATTTGCTGCTCTTGCTGAAGACAACTCCCAGTTAGAAGGGAATTTGTCATTATGAATAGGTCTACTATCTGTATGACCTTCTACAACAATGGGATTTGGTACCGATTGGAAAAACCCAACTAATTGACTTATTATCTCTTTCGCTTCTGGTTTAACGTTCGCGTCACCCGTATCAAATATTAAATTATCTACTATAACGACGCTTACTCCCGTATCCTCTCGATATACATTCACTTGACTAATACCGTTATTATCTACATATGCTTTTAACTTCTTATATAATTCATCCATTCTTTTTTTCGAGATCATTTTTTCATCATTTTTTTCATGAGAAATATCTGGTATTGTATTTTCCATTACTTTTGCATCTACTTGCTCCGTATCACTAAATTTTTCAAGCATCTTTGACAATTTTACTGCATCCTGCTTTGAAGTAGCAACTAGTAATACAAAGAAAGTTAATAATAACATCGTTAAATCTGTAAAAGTCGTCATCCAACGAGGCGATCCCTTTTGCGGTCGTTTTATCATCACCATACCACTCCTTGCAATATTAGGCTGCTCGTTTTACTTTTTTTATCTTTGTTTCGTATACATACGTATCGAGTTTTAACTTTAATTTAGACGGAATTTGTCCACGATACAATTCTGAAATCGCTTCAATAACAAACTTCTTCTCTGTATATAAATCCTCAATACCACGATACACTTTTTCAGCAAGAGGGATTGCAATCATATTTGCAAGTACTGATCCATACAAGGTCGTTAACATTGCAACTGCCATCCCTGTACCAATTTGCGACGTGTCTTGCAAGTTTTGAAGCATAATGATAAGACCAATTAAAGTCCCTATCATACCCCAAGCGGGAGCAAAATCACCAATTTTATCTAATAATGTCGCTCCCTTTCTTAACTCATACACTTCCGTTTCAACATCTTTCATTAACACTTCTTTTAATTCCTCTTCATCGTAACCACTTAACATTAATCGAATTCCTTTTTGAATAAAAGGATTGTCCACCTGCTCTCCATCAACCTCTAAAGAAAGCAAACCGTGTTTTTTAGATTTTTTCGAAAAATCAACAAACAAATCCGTTAACTGTTCTAAATCTTCTTCTTTTCTATGTAAAACAGTAAAAATACTTTTCGTATATTTTTTTATTTCTCCAAATCGATATGCCACAACAATTGTCGCAGTTGTTCCCCCTATGACAATTAAAATAGATGAAACATCTAAAAAGTTTTTAAAAGCTTTTATTCCACCGCCGCCAAGCATAATTGCTGCTATTACAATAGCAAAACCTACTATTATGCCCACTGGGCTAGAAATATCAAACTTCCTTTTTTTTCTTTCTGGTCTAGCAAACACTTGATTTTCGTCTCCCATATTCCTGCCCTTTCCTTTTCATTTTTATAAAACATTTTTTTATTTTAATAATGCGTTTTCACATATAATGTTTATTATACGCTTATCATCTATTTATCGCAATATACTCATAAAATTGACACATTTCATTTCCATATTAGAATTATAGTATGGAAATATGAGGAGGATCACGATGGAACATAACATTTTACAAGTCATTGCACTAGCAGAAAAACTAAAATATGAAATGCGACATAGCTGGCTTTCTAACGGACGTCAAGAAAGCGTTGCTGAACATACGTGGCGCATGTCTCTAATGGCCATTTTAGTCGAACCTTATTTAGATCAGAAAGTAAATATTGAAAAATTACTTAAAATGGTGATTATTCACGATCTAGTCGAAGCTGAAGCTGGTGATATTCCTGCTTTTGATACAATGAATAGTCATGAATTACAATTACAAAAACAAATAAATGAACAAGAAGCAATTTTAAATATTAAACGAACATTAAAAGGTTCTCTCGGCGAGGAATTATATGATTTATGGATGGAGTTTGAAGCGAAAGAAACGTACGAAGCAAAAGTTGCTAACGCACTTGATAAGCTTGAGGTAAAAATTCAGCATAACGAAGCTGATATTGATACGTGGCTGCCAATTGAGCATAAAATGACATTCCAAGTAGCAAAGCATACAAACTTTGATTCTTTCCTATCTAAATTACAAAAAAACATTGAGCAAGATGGTGAAAAAAAATTATTAGCTGCCGGCATTGACGTTGAAGCTTGCAAGCAATAATGAAATAAGACACTCAGTACGAGTGTCTTATTTCATTATTGTTGATACAGCCTGCTTGTAAATAAGTTGTTGTTTTCCATCAACTAACATTAAAACGGTAAATTTGTCTATTGCAACAATTTCTCCTACTATTCTAACGCCACTCTTTAAAAAAATTGTAACAATACCTTTTTCTTCTTTTATTTGTTTATATAGCTCTTCTTGTAAATGTTCCAAATATATCTCTCTCCTCTTCGTTGAATATCTTAATATAAAAAACTACAAATTATTTATTTATGTACTTTATCTTTCACATTCATAAACTTATTAATAAGTATATCTAAATCTCGGCTAAATAACAAAACTTTATCATGATCCAATCCATGTCTAGCAACAAGTTGAATTAGCTCTTTCTTTTTAGTTTCTATTTTATTTTGTAGTTGTCCCATCTCCATCTCTTCACTAAAACTCCCTTTTCCCATAATATTACTTGTAAAATTATAGTACAAATCCTCTCATAAAAAAATATAAAAATGGTTTTTTTTACAATTTTTATATTTTTTTATGAACAAATCGCGAAATATATAACGATTTCTTCACATACCCCTAGCTCCATATACAATCAAAATGACCATACAGGCGTTTGTCTAATTACAAAAGAGACTGGCTCCTTTTCCATACGAAAAACATACTGTATACAGTAGTCCATGAATTATATAGATTAACTTGCTCAAAAGGAGGAAAACATATGAGTTATGGTGGAAGTTGCGCTGGTTTCGGCGGTGGATTTGCTTTGCTTATCGTACTATTCATCCTTCTAATCATCATCGGCTGTAGCTGTTGGGGTGGCGGCGGATACGGATACTAATATATCCTATCCTTAACAAATGAACGAAAAACTATAAGAAAACAGCTCATATTTGAGCTGTTTTTTCATACTTTCGTATGAAGTTATGTCCCTCCTTTTTCTGATTTCAACTAATAAGAAAACGTTTACTATGAAATAAGAAATATTTTTACTTAGGAGGATTACAATGATTAAAGGTCTTTACGAAGCACATTTACCCGTCCGTAACTTAGAAGTGTCTATCCCTTTTTACGAATCACTTGGACTGAAATTATATAAAAGAGGAGACGATATTGCTTTCTTTTGGATTAAGGAAAATGAAAGTTGGCTCGGCCTTTGGGAAGGCACAGAATACAAAGTGAATTATCACCCCTCTTTACGACACATCGCCTTTCAAGTAAGTTTACATGATTTGGAAAATGCGATTCATTGGCTAAATCAAAAAGGAATTTCAGCACGAAAAGACTTTGGAATGGAACCAATTGAACCGATTGTTTTTCCAGAATTAGCGCATGCCGCCGTATACTTTAACGATCCTGACGGAAATAGTTTAGAATTGATTGCACAATTACCTGTTGGACTCCCTACAGAGGAGAAAGTGTATTTAAGTGAGTGGAAAAAACAAATTCAAGCATCATTATTACATAAGGATTAATCTTTTATGTCAGTTTCTTATTCCGCGCTTCTTAAAACAAATAATAACTTCAAAAAACTATTTTATGGGCAAACATTAAATGTGCTTGGAGATTGGTTTCATACTGTAGCTTTATTAACGTTCGTCTATAGCATAACGGAATCTCCATTTATGATCGCACTCACCTTTATAAGTAAAGGTTTACCTCAGCTTCTGCTTAGTCCTTTCATAGGCGGAGTTGTAGATCGTTTTTCTAAAAAGAATATTATGATTTTTACCGATATTTTACGAGGCATAATCGTCCTCACTTACTTATTCGCACTATATAAAATTGAGATTATTTTCATTTCTAATATATGTTTATCCGTACTTTCTTGTTTATTTGAGCCGGCTAAACAAGCAACCTTAAAAAACATCGTACATCAAAATCATTTTGTAACTGCTAACTCTCTTTCTAGTACAATAAATGGTTTTATGTCTATTATGGGGGCCTCTCTTGGCGGGATTATTGCACAATCTTTACATATTGAATTCGCTTTTTTAGTAAATAGCCTATCATACTTTATTTCGGCCTATTTTATTTATAATATGAGTGTTCCCTCTTATGATACTTGTAAGAAGAAAAAAGCATTTTTTACTGATATAAAAGATGGTTACACATACATATTACAAACAAAAATCATTTTAATATTAATTCTTGTAGGCATTTCATGGGGGCTTATTGGAGGTGCTTATCAGCTACTTCTAACAATCTATGCCGAAAAAATTTTCCACACGAACATTGGGATTTTATATACGGTTCAAGGGGCTGGGCTTATGATAGGAAGCCTTCTCGTTAATCTTTACATATCCAGCAATAAAGAAAAAATGAAAAAAGCATTTGGTTGGGCCTACTTCCTACAAGGCGTTTTCTTTCTTGGATTCATTCTATCCGATCAACTTATTTTCGGTATCATTACATTGCTCTGTATGCGCATAGCAGGAGGAATCATCGTTCCACTTGATACGACATTACTTCAAACTTACACACACGAAAATATGATTGGTAAAGTTTTTTCTTTTCATTACTCTATTTATGGTTCACTTATACAGTTATCTATGCTCATTACAGGATGGCTATTAGAAATCCTTTCTCCTCAAATAATTGGTAGTTTTCTAGCTACATGCTGTATATTTGTAAGTTTTATATGGCTTTACCTGTTTTATCGCGGGAAACTTAATGAAGAATCTACTATTACTTAATAGCATGTTTATGTACATGCTATTTTTATTTATGTCGAAATACAGAGGAAAAAGGCGATTTATTTTTCTTACGTTCTATTTTTTTAGAATGTACAATAAATTTAGATTATAAGAAAGGGGATATTATAATGTTTGAAGATAGACTTACTATTTCAGCTGAGCAGCAGAAACTTATTTCCAATGCAACACGTATTCAAATTCTTCACCTTTTAAAAGACGAAGCACTCACTGCAAAACAAGTAGCTACGAAACTAAATAAATCTGCTGGTAGCGTACATTATCACGTTCAAATTTTATATGATGGAGGGTTACTTGAATTAGTAGACACGAAAGAAAAACGAGGAATTATTGAAAAATATTACAAGGCAAAATCCGCTCATTTCTATATTGAAGAAAGCGGCACAGAAGGAACGAATACAGGCAGTCATATTGTATCTCATTTATTTTTAACTCCAGAGGAATTACAACAGCTTACTTGGGAAGTTACACAAGTTTTATTACGATGGGAAAACAAAACCGCTCGTCAATCAAACTCTGAAGAGGAATACGCTATTTCCTGCAGGATAAAAAAACAATGAAAGAAAGGACCAGCTGCTCATGAAAAATAAATTATTATTATTGTCGGGAACAGGAATTTCTCGTTTAGGTGATTTTATGTATCTCATCGCCCTAAACGTAATGGTGTTACATAGCACAAATTCCCCTGCTGCTGTAGCAGGATTATGGATTGTCGGTCCAATTGCGACCGTTGTTACAAAAATATGGTCTGGTAGTATAGTAGATCGATTAAACAAACGATCTATTATGCTCATCACAGATATCATTCGGGCAGCTCTTATTGGCTGTGTTCCACTATTTGATTCTATTTGGGCCATTTATATGTTTATCTTTTTAACTCGCATCGCTGCATCATTTTTCGATCCAGCTTCATTCACCTATAAAATGATGCTCATACCTGCTGAAGAACGCGCTCAATTTAACGCTTGGAATAGCTTATTTACAAACGGAGCTTTCATTATCGGTCCAGCTCTTGCTGGAATACTTCTCACCACGCACTCAGCATCCTTTGTAATTTACTGCAACTCACTTTCCTTTCTACTTTCTACTATTCTCATTTATTTCTTACCTAATATTACGTTACAAACAAAGCAAAACGAAGAAGTTACAAATACTTTCGTACAAACATTACGAAGTGATTGGAAACAAGTTTTTTCGTTCGCTCGAACGGAAACGTACATTATTCTCATATTCGTTTTATTTCAAGCGACTATGCTTGTCGCTATGGCACTTGATTCACAAGAAGTTGTTTTTACAAGACAAGTACTGTTTTTAACCGATATAGAATACAGCATGCTTGTTAGTATAACTGGCGCTGCTTACGTTTCCGGTTCATTTCTCGTCTCTCTCTTTGCCAAACGTTTACCAATTCAATATTGTATCGGATTAGGGACAATTTTCACAGCAATAGGCTATGTAATTTTCGCCTTTTCAAATTCATTTATAGTCGCGGCAGGCGGTTTCATTTTACTTGGCATTTCTTCATCATTTGCTGGTACTGGCTTTATCACATTTTATCAAAATAACATCCCTGTACATATGATCGGACGTATTGATAGCGTGTTTGATTCAATAAAAAGTTTCATCCAAATCTTTTTCATTTTAGCAATTGGGGCGTCCGCACAATTTCTTTCTGTTCAAATGACTGTAATAAGTAGCTCGTTACTCATCCTTTTCCTTTCCTGTTTATTAGCAATCCGAGTAATGACGCCTTCACGAGAAAAATATTTTAAGGCTACAGGATCATCATTGGAATATTAACCGCAACATAACAAGCGGCGATTTGCTAGGTAGTAAGCCCTCACTGATTAAAGTTTTACTTTATGTTAAAATATTAATGAAATTTGATTATGTAGGAGGGCTTTTTTGAATACTATATTCATGTTCATTTGTATTATATTAGTAGCTTCTATATTACAAACGAGTACCGGTTTTGGCTTTTCTATTATGGCAACACCTTTCTTACTCATGTTATTTCTACCACAAGAAGCTATACAAATAAATATCATTTTATCATTCATTATTTCTATATCACTCATTTGGAAAATAAGAATGGACATTGATTGTATTCTACTGAAAAGATTAATTGTCGGCAGTATAGTTGGTGTTCCTTTTGGTATTTTCATTTTCGTTTCCATTAACATCAACACGTTTAAATTAGCAATTAGCATCCTGCTCTTACTATTAACGTTGATGCTAATCTGTAACTTTAAGATTCAATCAACAAAATCTAGAGATTTCTTAGTGGGAGGATTATCCGGTCTTTTAACGACAAGTATCGGTATGCCGGGACCACCTCTGTTACTGTACTTTACAGGAACTGATACAAAAAAAGAGAAGCTGAGAGCAACTACTTTAGCTTTTTATCTATTTATATATTTCATTAGTCTACTAACGCAAATACTCTTTAGTGGCACAAACAAGACAATTTGGGAATCAAGTTTTTACGCTACTCCAATCGTATTTCTAGGTTTGTATATAGGTCAAATTATTTTCAAATGGCTTAATCAACGGATTTTTAAAATATTTACGTACATCCTTTTAAGTTGCACGGGCATATATCTTCTTATTGAAAGTTTGCATTCGTTATAGAAGGTGCTTTAGTTTGTGTCATAACGGATAAGTTTTCAATATTTTTAAACGTGATAACAATAAAAAGCGGCTATTATGCCGCTTTTTATTTTCAAATTAAATATTTTAAAACTAGAAGCCCACCTATCGCTATTACAAACACATTGAAAAAAATCAGCCAACTTTTTTCAAACTCTTTATATCTCTCTTCTTTCACCCCTCGTTGTTTTAGCTTCTCAATTACCGTTTTCAATTCTTGCTCATGCTCGGTACTTCCTAATTGTATATAGTTATTATCTATAGTAATTCCATATACATTCTTCATTTTTTTATGTCTCGAAACTGCTTGAATTGAACTAATTAGCACATTGTACTCATTTATTTTTTTGAAATAACAATCTAACGATTTAATTCGTAATCTTGTATTTGTTAAAACAATGTAATAATAAAAAGCAGCACCTGCCGTTAATATATTCGGTATAACTTTAGAATTTACAAGACTCCCCTCTTCTACTAATATTTCGCATTCGATTTCTTCTCCTTCTTGTAACTCTTTCCGAACTGATTCTTCCAACATTTGCACTGTTAATTTCTTCAATAATTCTCCGTTTTTCACATAATACTTATCTACATTTATAGTCTCATCCGCTTCTTTCTCTAAATGTGCAATTTCTTCATCTGAATATTGGAGCTCATTTAACATAGATAATAATCTTTTATCCATATTACACACTCCCTTTCCATAGTTTTTGAATTTTTTTCTTCCCTCGAGAAATTCGATTGTATATATAATCCGCCGTTACTTTTAATTCTTTTGCAATATCGTCAATGGAATATCCATCAATGTACCTCTTTAAAAAGATATATCGATCCTTCTTGTTTAAATCTTGGACTATTTCCATAATCTCTTCTTCTTGTTCTATTTCATACCTATCATGGACACCTGTATCTATCTCTACGTCTTTATCGACTTTATTCTCTTTATATACTTTCTTTTTATATTCCAATGTCTTTAATTTAGTAATACCAATCATCCAAGATTTGAAGTTTCCCTTTTCCATATCAAATTGTTCGATATGGAACCAAATGACAGTAAATACATCGTTATAACAATCATCCACATATTGTTTCTCCATAGGGCTACTTAATGATTTATGAATAATGTATAAAATTAATTTTCCATATTGATCAATTACTTCTTTCAAAGCATCTGGATCACGTTTTTTCATAGCTGTAATTAAATCCACTTCAGAATCGAAAATCATAAACATCTTCCTTCCTCAATTCCCCTTTAGCAGCTGCCTTTACTTACTATTGGCATTTCATTCTCATTTTCTATCACTTTTGTAAAAAATTTTTAATTTTTATGTATATGATAACAAATAAAATACCTAAGTTCAGAAAGTGGTATCTACATTCTGAACTTAGGTATTAGCAATCAAACTATTCACTTAAACTAACGTTTCATCACAAATCTCTGTTACATTTTTAAAATATTGCAAGTTCTCCTTCGCTTCAGCTTCATTAAATAAATTGAGTTGCCTCATTATTTCAGTAGCAAATTCAACGTACGCAGACCCTACCGCTGTTATTATTTTCCCATCAACAGTTACATCTTTGTTTTGTTTATATTCCCATTCATGTAAATGCGCTAACTGTTTTTCATCTGCTGTTAACGATGTTGAGAATTTCTTCTTATTCAGCACTCCTGCTGCATGTAGTAAAGATGTTCCTGCACAAATACCCGCTATCCATTTATTTTGCTTATGTAATTTATTCACGATAGATAACAATTGATCATTTTCTAAATGATCAAAAATATGTCCGCCTGGTACGATAAACACTTCATAGTCCTCTACTTCAATATGCTCCATAGAAACATGTGGTTGACACAAAAAACCTCCTTCTCCTGTAACTGTTTTTCCATCTACAGTTGCTGTTATTATTTCGAATTCCTTACTTATCAAAAATAAACTCGCTATATTCACTTCAAATTCTGCAAATCCATCAAATAAAAAGATTAAAGCTTTTTTCATATTATCTCCTCCCTCTATACTTATTCGAAGACAATCACCTTTCTCCTCCAAAAAAGGCAAACCTGCATCACAGGTCTGCCTTTTTACTCATTTCTTATTAAATCCTTTTTCACTTAAAAACTCTTTCATATGCATTCTTTTTTCTTTAGACATAAACGAACTCATCGATTCCGTCCATGTTGCGTTTTTCTTATTTGATGATCTTTCTTTATAATACGCGTTCATCGTTTCATCGTATTCATTTAATAATTCATCATATTTCTTTTCATCATATCCATTTTCATGAAGGATTGCTGCTATCGGTAAACGTGGTTTCACTCCGTGATTTTCATCTGGTACACCGACTGTCATTCCGAATACAGGATATACTTTATCCGGTAAATGAAGCAATTCGCTCACTTCTCTCGGATTATTACGAATACCACCAATATAACAAATACCGTATCCTAACGATTCTGCTGCTAACGCTAAGTTTTGCGCGAAAAGTGAAGCATCTACAGTTGCTACGATAAAGTCTTCTACTCCTTCATGCTTTATCTCTGTACCATGTTTTTCACATGCCATTTCAAGTCGTTTTAAATCTGCACAACAAACAAAGAATGCTGCGCAGTCCTTCACATGACGATTTCCGGATAACTCTGCTAGTTTCGCCTTTAAATCTTGATCGGTTACATATATAACAGAGTAAGCCTGTACAAAATGCGAGGAAGCAGCATGCTGCCCAGCTTGCACCATTCTTTCTACTACATCTTTCGGAATGGATTCTTCTTTATATTTACGAACTGAAACGTGTTGCTCCATTTTATGTATCATCTCATTCATGAAAATCACTCCTTTTTTCTCTTCCTAATGAAAAATTAACATATCTTTTCCAATATTCACAACTTATAAGCACAAAAAGATCTATTAATACGGTAAATGAAATTATATCGACGATTATTTCAATATATCAACGATTCCTTACACTATATCGTCGATTCGACAAAGAATATCGACTTACTGACAAATAACGACAAACTTACTCCAAATTATTCCTTATCTTATTACGCTGTTTTCAACACTTTAACACCTTTTACGATATTCCAAATGAAGTAATAAATCCCTACAAGAATGAATACTGCATATGTGATCATGATCCCAATTCCAGCACCGTCAGATTGATTGAATCCTAAACCGTATATTCCTGATATCGCTAACCCTCCGAATAAAATTGCATACGGGAAAATATGTGACCAAAATGCTTTTTTCGCGTGATATTTCACTTCATCCTCTGCAACGAAGTACACGATAATTGGTAGTAAAAATGGTGCAAAAAAGATACTAAAGTAACATAGTGAAGATAATATATTATTTCCTTTCATCCGATTCACCTCTAAATAGTTTTTGTTATCTTCATTATGTCAGGAATCCATTCTAGAAACTATCGCTTTACCTTTCATTAAGATGACATATTTGTAAGATTCCCCTCAAAAAATCCCGCCTAGAATGCTAGGCGGGATCACTTTCTCTATATTCGATTCATAAACCAATATTGCGTAATGGCTAAATATTCACGTATATTCGATGGAATGACAATTCGCTTTGGTGTTTCGGCCGGAAGACCTTCTAATTGTAAACCTTGCTTAGCTGCTATTTTTTTCGCTCTAAACATATGGAAGTCATTTGTTACGATCATTCCTTTTTTCATATTGTCCGGAATTAAAGGTTTTGAGAATTTAATATTTTCATCTGTACTCGTTGACTTATCTTCCATTATAATGCGGTCTTCTGCAATTTTTAGTTTTATTAATTCATTTTTCATTGCTAATGCTTCTGAAATATCTTCCCCTTTTCCTTTCCCTCCAGACACAATAGCAATTACTTTCTCATGTGCTTTCAAATACTCAGCTGCTTTATCAATACGATATTGCAATGAGTACGATGGTTTCGTTCCGTTTACTTTCGAGCCTAATACAATGATATAATCAGCTTCATAGGTCGCATTCATTTGCCCATGCTTATAAATGTTATATTGTAAAAATCCCACATAAACGGCGCAAACCATTATAATTCCTATCATATACTTCATTATTTTTTTCTTTTTCATATCCATATACTCCTATGTTCTTTGCTTCTTTCATGATAATATCCATTTATTTGTTTGTATACAGACAAATTCCAATTCAACCTAATTTATCCTCTAGAAAGTAATATTTATATTTCTTTCGGGAACAGTAAGTACAACTTTGCACGAAGGAGTGTCTCTATTGCTTCTCTTTTTATGTAACGTATCGTTCTTTTTTATCTTATTTTTACTATCACTTAAGATGCTCGGTAAATCAGCTTTAGCACAACTAACGCCTCATGATTTTGGTGCTATTATCTTTTTATCTTATTTAGCTTTTCAGGCCATACCAGTCTCTGGTGCTTTGCAAGCTTTTCTCGGTATGGTCGTTATTACATGTTTGCATTTAATCCTTACAAAATTAAGCCTATTCAACAAACTAAATCGTTTCATTCTCGGGCACCCGATTATTTTAATTAAACATGGTGATATTATTTTTGAGAACTTACAAAAAAGTAGGTATCCCATTGCTGAATTACTTTCTAATCTTCGCGTCGCAGGATATCCAAGTGTTCATGAAATTGAATACGCTATTTTAGAAGCGAATGGAGCCATTAGCATTTTACCAAAGCGTGAACTTGTCCCATTAACTCCGAAAGATTTGAACATAGATGTTAAGTATGCTGGATTACCAATTGCCCTTATCGTTGATTCACAAATTCAATACGATAACTTAAAGTTAATTCATAAGGACGAAAAGTGGTTATATAAAGAATTAAAAGAAAAAGGCATCACAAATATTAAAAACGTCGCCTTTGCGTCTGTTCAAGAAACGGATGGATCTTTTGCTATTAGTTTAAAAGAATAAAAAATCCCCTTACTTACTCAAGGGGATTTTCTTTATCATATCGCTTCTTTTTCGCCTGCCATGTTTAATGGCACAGGATGTTTCATACGATTCATCGTAAATACGATAATCGCTGTCAATACTTCCGCTACTGGCATAACGAGCCAAATTCCGTTGATCCCAAATAATTTCGGCATAATCCATAATAATGGAATAATAAATAGCAACCCTCGGCTCATTATAATAAGTACTGATTTTGTCGTTTGTCGCACTGATTGGAAGTACTCTCCATACACAATGTTATAGCCTAAAAATACATATTGGATAAAGAACAAGCTCATACCTGTTAATGTTAACTCCAATAACTCTGGAGATTGGACGTCAAATAGACCAATAATATATTTCCCGAAGAATAATCCGACAATTATTGCAACGCCTCCAAGTACAACTGCAATTTTCACTGCAAACTGCAACCCTTCACGAAGTCTCTCTGCTAAATTTGCACCATAATGGAAACTAGCAATCGGTTGTAATGCAGCACCTACCCCAAAGAATAATAGTAATGTCATTGCATGAATACTATTCACCATCGCATAAGAAGCGACTCCTACTTCCCCTGCATATTGAACGAATGCAATATTAAAACCAATCGTTACAATCGCTACTGTACTTTCTGCTGTAAAGCTCGGGAAACCGATTATCATAATTTGTTTTACTGTATCCCATTCAAAATGGAATTTCGTCCATTTTAAAATACTACTTTTTCTAAAGAAGTGTGTTAATAATACAAGGAAACCAACCGCTGCTGAAAGAATAGTTGCTGAAGCAGCTCCTGTTACGCCCCATTTAAAGATGAAAATAAAGATATAGTCAAACACTATATTTAATACAGCTGTTACAACTAAACCTGCCATTGCTAAATTAGGATTTCCATCATTTCGTATAAATGTACTTAAAATATTTTCTAAAACGTATATCATTCCAAATGTTAATAATACGTGTAAATAATCTAACGCATACGGTAAAATTACTTCATTCGCACCGAATACGTATGCTAAATCTTCTATTCTCCATAAGCAAATCGCCGCTAAAACGCCTACAATAATGACTGCTACCGTCATGGATTGAGTAAAAATAGACCTTGCTCTTTCAATTTTATTTTCACCTAATGCAATGGAATATAACGTTGCCCCGCCCATTCCAATCCATAATGAAATAGAGAAGAAAATTGAAAACGCTGGAATAGCCACGTTTACTCCTGCCAATCCATTTGCTCCAACTCCCCGACTAATCATTACCGCATCAATTACAATATTAACCGACATTAATACCATTCCTAGAACAGCTGGTATTAAATAAGAAATAAATAAACTTTTTATCGGTTTTTCTCTTAATTTTTCTGTTGCTTCCATACTATTATGCTCCTTTTTTCAACTCTCTTTCCTTAGTTTAAACCTTCAAGTAACTTGAAGGTCAATAGAGAATTTAAAAAATAGGTAACTTAATTATCGTATTTAATACCCATTTGTAATGATACGAGTGCTACAGCTTATTGTTTTATTTTTTCATGATAGGAATTTGAATTTCTGTTACTTGCTCCTCCGGATTTTCTGTTACAGACCAATCAATTAATCCAATCTCAATCGCATCTCCACTTACTTCATATCCTTCTTGATCAATGTACGCAAGTAATTCCTTATACGTTGCATCTGTTTCTTCATACGGTCCATGATGATAAGAACAAGCATATAAACCTTCCTTAATCTCATCTGAATTATGCACTTCATACGGCATATAATCCAAAAGAATAAACACGCTACTATACGCTTGAAACTCATTTTGCATGAATCCTTTTTTCGCAACTGTTACACCAATATCTCCAGAAAATAAACTATCATCCATTTGCCTCATATTTTTTTGCAACGAATGGATGTAGTACTCAAACATATCATCCGTCGTATTCGGAGCAACCGCAATGGCTGTTATTTTTCGCCGCGGGATCTCTTTTATTACCATTTGTTTAGCTTTTGCTTCTGTTGCTTCCTTAATCAAATGAATTCTATGCTCCATTTTCGCCAAAGCATACTCAATTTCTCTTTGTTTTTTCAACATCATTTCTTGTTGTTTTTCCAACAAATTGAGTGCGTATGCTGGATTTCTTTCATCAATATATTTCTTAATTTCCTTTAATGGAATATTTAATTGGCGTAAAAACTTAATCGTATCTAATAGTGAAAATTGATCGATTGTGTAATAGCGATAATTTGTTTGTGGGTCCACAATGGATGGATGGAAAATTCCTTTTTCATCATAATAACGTAAAGTAGATTCCGCTATATTATGCATTTTTGCCATTTCTCCAATTGTAAAGCGTTTGTTTAATAACATCTTTTATTCCCTTCCATTTCTATTTATTTCATTATATGTTCATTCTATCTTCAAAACAAAAAAGAATTCCCTTAAGAGAATTCTTTTTATTCATTATTACACCTCTATAATTATAGGAAGAATCATCGGTTTTCTTTTCGTACTCGTATATATATACTTCCCTAAAGCTTCTCTTACTTCTCTTTTCAAAATACCCCAGCTATTCACTTTCTCTTTCTTTACATTATTAATCGTAATAACAGCTAATTTATTTAATTCCTTCAAAAATTCTTCTGAATCACGAACATAGACGAATCCACGAGAAATAATATCAGGACCTGAAATTATTTCTCCATCCACTTTATTAAAAGTAATAACTATAACGAGCATTCCATCTTCTGAAAGTTGTTTTCGATCACGTAATAATGCATTTCCAACATCACCAATTCCTAATCCATCTACATATATATTTCCTGCTTGTATTTTTCTCGATTGAATTGCCACTTGATTACTTATATCTACAACATCTCCATTACGAACGATAAAGATATTTTCTTTTTCGACACCAATTGATTCCGCTAGCAAGCTATGGTGATGTAGCATTCTAAACTCTCCATGAATGGGGAGAAAATATTTTGGCTTCATTAATGTGAGCATTAACTTTAATTCTTCTTGATATGCATGGCCAGATACATGGACTCCAGTAGAACTGCCTGATCCGTAAATCACTCTTGCCCCTAATGCAAATAAGTTATCGATAATTCGCGAAACATTACGTTCATTTCCTGGAATAGGAGTCGCAGCTATAATAACTGTATCTTCTGGTAAAACATCTACTTGCCTATAGTTTCCACTAGCTAAACGCGCTAAAGCTGCCATTGGTTCTCCTTGACTTCCTGTACAAAGTATTGCGACCTGCTTTGGATCTAAATTATTTATCTCATTTGCTTCAATTAGCATACCTTCTGGAATATTTAGATACCCTTTCTCTAGAGCAACTTCTACTACATTTACCATACTTCTCCCGAGCAAAGCCAGTTTTCGATTTGTTTTTATACAAGCTTCAACTATTTGCTGAACACGATTCACATTAGAAGCAAAAGTAGAAATAATCACTTTCCTATTTGCTTTCATAAATATTTCCTCTATCCGTTCCCCTACCGACCTTTCTGATGGGGTAAATCCAGGTCGTTCTGCATTTGTACTTTCAGATAGTAAAGCTAATACACCTTCACTACCTATTTTAGCCATTTTATGAATATCAGGATGTTGATTATTAACTGGTGTTAAATCAAATTTAAAATCACCTGTATGTACTATAGTACCTTCTGGTGTATGAAAAACAATACCGAGGCAATCTGGAATACTATGATTCGTTTTAAAAAAAGTTGTCTTAATAGCACCAAAATCAATTTCTGATTCTGAATGAATCACGATTAATTCTGTATTATCTTGAAGGTTATGCTCCTTTAATTTAATTTCAATTAAACCTAACGTTAACTTCGTAGCATAGATTGGTACGTTTAGTTGTTTTAAAAAATATGGTATTCCGCCAATATGGTCTTCATGTCCATGCGTCACGACTAATCCACGAATTTTTTCTTTATTTTCTTGTAAGTAGGTGACATCTGGAATGATTAAATCAATTCCTAATAAACTTTCATCTGGAAATTTTGATCCACAATCAATAACGACCATATCATTTTCAAATTGAATAACATACATATTTTTCCCTATTTCATTTACTCCACCTAAAGCAACGATAGACACGTTGTTTTTTAATGACTTCAAACTATAAACCCTCCCTTTCACATTTATAACTCGTGAAATCGTATTTAGGCTTTATTATTTGTAATGAAAAAGGACTTCATACTATTTCATACATATATAAATTCACACGCTACTCTTATATGTATATCCCCAATTACACAGTCTCTCTCTAAAAATGCCCCCATTTTTTCATTGATTTTTTGTAAAATCTATTATATATTAATTACAGGTTCAAATTACAAGTTCAAAAGAACTCGTAATCAGACCCTTTGTTTAATGGGTTTTACATATTTTCATTAGGCAAATTCCGAGAAATCGTATGATAAAAATAAAAATGATAAGGAGAGGATCCGATGGAATTCGAATTTTTCTTTCAAATTGCACTTATTTTATTAAGTACAAAGCTTGCTGGTGATCTTAGTGTTAGATTAGGTCAACCTTCTGTACTAGGTAAATTAATTGTCGGTATCGTTATCGGTCCAGCTGTATTAGGTTGGATTGAAAATTCCGAGCTTCTAACACAATTAAGTAATGTTGGTGTTATTCTTTTAATGTTTATGGCAGGACTTGAAACAGACTTAGAGGAATTAAACGCAAATCGTAATTCTTCTTTAGCTGTTGCACTTGGAGGTATCATTCTTCCATTCGTAGGTGGTTACGTTTCTGGTCTTGTTATGGGAATGGAACAAGGAAATGCTGTATTTTTAGGATTACTTCTATGTGCGACAAGTGTTAGTATTTCCGTACAAACACTTCGCGATTTAGGAAAGATGAAAACACGTGAAAGTACAACTATGCTGGGCGCAGCTGTATTTGATGACATTCTTGTCGTTATTTTATTAGCATTTGCAATGAGTTTCCTAGGTACAGACGATGTTAACTTAACAATGATTATCTTGAAGAAAGTTGTATTCTTCGCTTCTATTATTTTAATCGGATGGAAAGGTGTTCCTGCGATTATGCGCTGGTTATCACCACTACGCGTATCTGAGTCTATCGTGAGTGCGGCTCTTATCATCTGTTTCTCATTCGCATATTTCGGCGAACTATTAGGAATTGCTGGTATTATCGGTGCTTTCGCAGCTGGTATCGCAATTTCTCAAACGAACTACAAACATGAGGTAGAAAAGAAAGTAGAACCAATTGCTTACGCTATGTTCGTTCCAGTATTCTTCGTAAGTATCGGTATGAATATTACATTTGACGGTATTGGCGATCAAATTTGGTTCATCCTAGCATTAACAGTAATCGCTGTATTAACGAAACTAATCGGTTGTGGCTTAGGTGCACGAATGACTGGATTTGACGCTAAGTCTTCTGCAATTATCGGTTCTGGAATGGTTTCTCGTGGTGAAGTTGCACTTATCATCGCAGGAACAGGACTTTCTTCAGGTCTACTAGCACAAGATTACTTTACAGCTATCGTTATTGTCGTTATTTTAACTACAATGATTACACCACCAATGTTAAAATACACTTTTGGTGCAAAAGATAAAGCAATGAAAGCAAGTAAATAAGTTTAATAAAAAAGAAGCTTACTATCTTATAAGATAGTAGGCTTCTTTTTCGTTTTATCTTTAAACAATCCCGTTCGTTTTTAACCATTTTTCAAAAATAATTCGTGCTTCATCATCATCAATATCATTACGAAATGAATACACCATAATGCCATAATCATCTACATATTCACCTAGCTTCATTTCCTCCACTTTCTTATAGAAATCGTCTACCTCATAGTGTGGAATATACGCATCCCAAACTGGTTCATGTATTCTTTTGTACGCTGTCACTTCTAAATCATATCCATCTTCATAATATCCGATGTGATAATGTTGACTAGGATCATATTTCTTCATAATAATTCCCCTCCCTTTGAAAACGTATCATATTTCACCTAATAAAGTGAAACTTTAATCAGCCTTCACCAATCGGACTTTAATGGGATATACAAAAGCGAGCTGTAATCACAGCTCGCTCGATTCATTAAATGCGTTCCATCGCTGTCTTCAACGTTCCAACAACAAAGGCAATTTCTTCACTTGAAATAACAAGTGGTGGCGCTAATGTTAAGACGTTATTATATCCTGCTGTTGTCATACCGTTTCGCCCTATTATTAACCCTTTTTCTTTACAAGCATTTACAACACTTGCAATTTTGTCGTTATCAATTGGCTCTTTCGTCTCTTTATCGTTTACTAGTTCAATTCCCACTAGTAGACCTTTTCCTCTAATATCTCCAACAAGTGGATGCTCCCCAATTTCTTCTTTTAATTGCTCTAATAAAAGAGAACCCATTTGTGCAGATCGCTCAATTAAATTTTCATTTTCCATAATTTCTAAGTTTTTAAGTGCTAGTGCACAAGCTGCAGGATTTCCACCAAATGTATTAATATGACGGAAGAATTCATATTCTCCCTTTCCTTTAAATGCTTCATATATTTCTTTTTTCACAGCTGTTGCTGATAATGGTAAATATGCACTCGTAATGCCTTTTGCCATTGTAATAATATCAGGCTTCACATCATAATTCATAAATCCAAATGCCTTTCCTGTACGTCCAAAACCGCAAATCACTTCATCGCTAATAAGCAGGGCACCGTGTTTTTGACACGTTTCATGAACAGCTTTCATATAGTCTTGTGGCGGCATTAAAATGCCTCCGCCTGTAATAATTGGTTCCATAATAAAAGCTGCAATCGTTTCACTTAGTTCCCATGTCATGACCCGATCTACTTCTTTTACACATTCTACATCATAAATGTTCTCTCTTTCTATTCCAGGCATACGATAACAATCTGGCGGCGTTACATGTATAAATCCTGAAGCAAATGGCTCATATTGATATCTACGCTGTGCCTGTCCCGTCGCTGCCATCGTTGCCATTGTATTCCCATGATAGCCGCGGTAACGTGACATAAATTTATAACGATGTGGTTCACCTTTTTGCGCATAGTATTGTCTTGCTATTTTAAAAGCTGTTTCGTTCGCTTCCGAACCACTATTAGAGAAGAAAATAACATACTCTCCTCCAAGCCATTCATTTAATTTTTCTGCAAGCTTTATAGCCGGTTCATGTGATTGTGACATCGGAAAGTATGATAATGTTTGTAATTGCTTATAGGCTGCCTCTGCAAGCTCTTTTCTGCCATATCCACTATTCACACACCAAAGACCACTCATACCATCTAAATATCTTTTTCCTTGTATATCTTCAACCCAGCACCCTTCTGCTTTTGCCCCTACCATTGTACTATTTGGACTAAAGGGACGCATTCCGTGCCAAACATATTGCTCATCTTTTGCCAATAATTCATCAGTCTGTTTCGTTTTCATCATTTCTTCCACCTTCCATAACAACTTATTTTTCACAAAAGCTGCGCTGGTACCATGATGATTTAAATTTCTCCCTGCTTATTTTCATTCCACAAAATTAAGACAAATCCTACTTACAAAGCAGTATTATTTACAAGAAAATGACAAAAGAAAAAGGAGCTTTTCTTATCTATCGAAAAGCTCCTCTTTTTTAATGCGAAGACGCGTCACTAATACCATGCCCAGTATTAGATTTCACGAGAATTTCATCAAATTTCGCTGCATCTTCTTTCTTACTAGATAAAACAGTTCCTAAATACGCTGCAAGAAATCCGAGCGGAATCGAAATAATTCCAGGTGTCGTATATGGGAATATCGCTTCCCCAACAAATATAGCTTTTCCAGCTACAGGGTTCCATACATTTGGGCTTAACGCTACAAGAACAATAGCTGATACAAGACCAACAATCATACCAGAGATGGCACCTGTTGTATTGAAGCGCTTCCAATATATTGTGAATAATATAACTGGCAAGTTTGCACTCGCTGCAACTGCAAACGCTAACGAAACTAAAAATGCTACGTTCAACGTTTGAGCAAATAACGCTAGTATAATAGATAATACAGCTACTCCAATAGACGCATAACGAGCCATGGATACTTGCTCTTTTTCCGTTGATTTCCCCTTGCGAATAATTTCATTATAAAAATCATGTGCGAATGCGGATGCTGCTGTTAATACAAGGCCTGCCACTACAGCTAAAATCGTTGCAAAGGCAATTGCTGATACGAAAGCAAATAAGAAATCTCCGCCCAATGCTTTAGCTAATAAAGGTGCTGCCATGTTACCAGCTGGATTTGCTTTAATAATTGCCTCATTTCCTACAAACGCCGCTGCCCCAAATCCTAAGAAAATCGTCATAATATAAAATGCGCCAATTAACCATGTCGCATATACGACAGATTGACGTGCCGTTTTTGCATCACGTACTGTAAAAAAGCGGACAAGAATATGTGGTAACCCTGCTGTACCAAGGACTAGTCCTAAATTTAAAGATAGCGTATCAAGACCATCTTTATACTTTACACCGGGATTTAAAAAAGAATCTTTTAACGGAGTAGCTGTTTTCATTTGCGCGAACATTTCCGTCACACTGAAATTAAATTTGGCGAAAACGATTACAGAGATAATAAATGTACCAGCCATAAGTAATACAGCCTTAACGATTTGTACCCAGCTCGTCGCAGTCATGCCACCAAAAATAACATACACAGTCATAAGTGTACCAACGATTAATACAGATGTTGTATATTCGATTCCTAATAATAATTTAATAAGTGCACCCGCACCAACTAATTGTGCAATCATATAAAAAATGGATATCGTCATCGTATTAAGCGCTGCAACTCCGCGAACTTTTTTCGCATCAAAACGCGCCGCAATCATATCTGCTAATGTGTATTTTCCCAAGTTTCTAAGCGGCTCTGCAACTAAGTATAGTACAACTAAATAAGCAACTAAGAAACCGATACTATAGAAGAAACCATCAAACCCAGTTAACGCGATCGCTCCCGCTATACCAAGAAAAGACGCAGCAGACATATAATCTCCCGCAATGGCCAGACCATTTTGCCAACCAGTTAATCCCCCTCCAGCTGTATAAAATTCACTCGCATTTTTCGTTTTCTTCGATGCAAAATAAGTTATGACGAGTGTACCAAGTACGATGATTAAAAATAGTGCAAAAGCGGTTGTATTCAAAGTCAGCCCCTCCCTTTTTGCATCTCTTGCAGAATGTTTTGTGAGATTTTATCAAAGGATTCAGCTTTTTTGCTGTAAATCATACATAATGACCACGTCATAATAAATTGTGCAAAAGCAAATATCCACGCCCACGTAACATCACCAAATGCCGGTGTATTGAGTACCTTTGAATACGATGTTAAAATAGGTAACGCAATAAAAAAACTTAAAAAGAAAATACTCATTGGAACGATGAACTTCTTTTTCGTATTTAATAACAATTGAAATTCTTCTGACTGAACAACCTCTGTATAATTCACCTCATTTTGTAACTTACGTGCTGACGTATCATCTCGTTTCATTCTCTAATCCCCTCTCTTACTGAAAGTACAATTCCCCCTTGTATACCCAAAAACTAAATTTTATAAATATTCAGAAACTTATTTTCATTTTAGACAATCCATACATTCCTGCAAAGATTTTTCGATAGACATTTTTCGGCATTTTCCCCTAAGTTTTTAATATACTTTTTCAACATAAAATTTACGTGCCAGTGAAGCTTTCATACTCATTAAAACAAAATAAAAAAGTAGTGCTTATCGCACCACTTCTGTTTTTTTCTCTTTTTCTAAATTACGAGCTGTTTCGCTTAATTCAACGTCTTTTCCATCTTTAAGTGTTCCAAATATGAAATCGAATACTGGATTTGAAACACCAAACCAAAACTTTTCATTTTTATAATGGTGTAATATATGCTGTTTTTTTAGCCACCTACCAAACTTAGTGACGGGACGAATTGGCTTATGTGCAATATAATGTTTCCATTCATAAACGAGAAGCATAATAATCATTCCGATTCCAAATGAAAGTGTAATGGTAACACTTTTTGTTATCACGTATGATATAAGTAAATATATAGTAAAACTCGGTATACTAAACCATACAGGCAAAAATAAAAGTTTTAAATCATCTGGATATACGTGATGGTCATAATGTAATCTTCTTAGCATTTTTAATAAAAATACGTTTTTAGGTGGTTTTAAATGAAATAAAAAACGGTGTGTCATATATTCGTTTAGCGTATAAAAAATAATCCCAAACAAACATGCTAACAAACCGATCCATGTGAAAAATTGCATTTTTAAAATAATGATAAAAACAAATAAAATACTATACATAATAACGATATCATGTTGTAAAAAGAACTCTTTCCCCACCCTCTTCATCTTCCTTCCCCCTTTTCAAAAAAAACAGTCGCAACATATCGTTACGACTATTTCTTTTCTATATCTTATTCTATACACTTTACAAATTTGCCTGTTGCTCTATTGTCGAGAAAAAATTGTTCGGTCCAAATATATTTTGCTTTGGAATAATATGTTCCACCGCAAACACTGTTACTTCTCCTCTTTGTACCTCTCCAATGATAAGTCCAAATATTTCATGATTTACAGCAAACGTTGGTTGCTTTGTTTGTAATAATCTTGCTGCATTATGAAATACTGCTTCATATAGTGGATTTCTATCAGTAATTTCTTTTCTGATTTTTGGTGCTAACGTAATAATGATTTCTTTTCCGTCAATAGTGGTTCGATACATAAAAATCTCCCCTTCAATCTTATGTGAACAACTGTAAAGCTTTGTATGCAAAATGGATAGAATATCCTACTAAAATAATACCTGCTCCGGCTGTTATATAGCCAAGTGCTTTTTGCTTTAATAAAGTTCTGCCAAAATGGACAGAAAAGGCAATATTTACATTCCATAAAATAATACCAACGATAATACAAAGACTGTACAAAAAGGCTTCTTGTTTCGTTACCTTCGTAAGCAATGAGCTAAGTGTACTTCCGTATATACCAAACCAAAAAACAAGATTTAATGGATTGGATATCGCAATTAAAAAACCTGCCATAAACGATTGTTTAAGGCCGCCTACCTCTTCTTTTTTATATTCCATATTCGATTGAGAAATTCCTTGTTTTACACTTTGAAATCCTAAATAAAATAATAAGAAAAACCCTGTGCAATACATAAAAGCTTGTACATATGTATACATAAACAGAGAAGATAAACCGAAATAGATGAGAAGCATAAACAAAATATCTGCTGTCATTCCACCAATTCCAACAACCCACGCATGCCAAAAACCTCGTTCAATTCCTCGTTTTAACATTTCAATATTAATCGGACCTACTGGCGCAGCTAATGAAATACCTAATACAATTTGTTGTATAATTGCTCCAAACATCACTCTATCCTTTCTACTTCCTTTACTATTAAGTAATGATGTAATGATTAAAAATAGACTAGCTTTCATCAAAATATTTACTATTAAAATACCCTTTTTTATCCAAAATATGCAAAAGAGCCATCTAGATGATGACTCTTACTTTTCTATCTTATGAAGAAAAGGACATTTTCCTTTTAACGGTTCTACATCGTCTCCTATAAAGTATTGTTTCCATTCACGATGATCCGGATCACCATAATGACTAATGTTAGGATGTTTCGGCAGCTGATCCCACTTTTCAACTCGCTCACGGACCGTTTGCCTAGAATATGCTCCTTTAGGACGATCCCCTTCTAATCCATCAAATATAGTACGTGGCTGAAATCCAATAACGAGAGAATTTCCTAAATGCCTAGTTTTTCGTTGTTTATAGGCTGGTGCGTTTCCAAATGCGAATATCGGTTCCCCGCCAAATGAAAATTCCCATAAGTAATGGTCTGGGTCTTCAGGAATTTGCTTTGGCCATGTTTCCTTATCGTTTTCATGTAAATATTGTAGTACTTTCCAAAAGTAATCACGGTAATATTCCAGTGATTGCTCCTCACATTCCGGTTCTACAAAAAGAAAAAAGCCTCTTCTTACAATTGGACGCTCTTTCATTAACTCTAAAAAAGATAACATTGTATGTGGCAAATGACTCCAATCATTATGAGAGAGAAATGAATAACGAAGTTCGTTCTTTTTTAAAGCTGTTAAGCCGAAATAACACGGAAAAGTTGGTTCTAGCACAACACTCGAAAAATTTTGAAATTCCTTTGCAACCCAATTCGGTATGTCGTTTCTCGTTCTCATTCCTTCATTATCTAATAAATAAGACTCATTCATTCTTTCACCTCATTATGTATAGCGTTCAATTAAGACTATTACATACTCGGCCTGTCCTATACCTATTAAAAAATTTGGCTAAAAAATTATTTAAAAATACAAAAAAATAAAATCGCTTACTTGACTAAATTCTCCCAATTCGTGTATATTTAAATTAATCATTTAGCAGAATATTCAAGATTATAGCATTTTTAGTTTATATTATCTTTTCAAATGAATTTCACTAAATGAAAAAACGTAAATGTTTTCTAGGAGGAATTGTAACATGCAAGGAAAAGTAAAATGGTTTAACAACGAAAAAGGTTTTGGATTTATCGAAATTGAAGGCGCTGACGATGTATTCGTACATTTCTCTGCTATTCAAGGCGAAGGCTACAAAGCTTTAGAAGAAGGTCAAGAAGTATCTTTCGATATCACTGAAGGAAACCGTGGACCTCAAGCTGCTAACGTAGTAAAACTTTAATCCAACATATGACAGGAGGTTACCTTACTTGGTAACCTCCTTTGTTATTCCTTTGTTATTCCTTTGTATATTTCCGTTTTCCAGAGCAAAAACTATGTGAAATGCGCACTATACAAAGGAGGAATTATTAATGGGATCAGAAGTAAATGATTTTGAAGAAGTGAAATTCCGTGTAGAAACAGCACAAAAAATGGTAGGATCAGCGACAATTTCAATGGATCCAGATACATTAGAACATGCGACTACTGCTGTAGAAGCAGCTCGCTCTCAGCTTGAAATTATGAAATCTGTTGCAACTGATTTAGATGAGCCATTTTTAATGAATGAAGAAAAGAAATTAAATAAATGTGAGCATCAACTAAACGAAGCAAGACACTAAAAAACATCCAGAGAGTTCTCTCTGGATGTTTTTTCATGACAACTGTTCCCCATACTTTTTCAATGTTTCTCCAACTGTACATTGTCTTATACAAAAGGAATGAGCGTAATACTTACTATTTGTCTTTCGATTATGTTCTCGCAAAAAACATCCTTCACAATACGTTTCTAATAAGTCATTTACCTCTGTAATGAGTTGCTTTTTATCCACCTTTGCACCTCTCTATTCGGTTATTTCTTTATGACTATCAATCACTGTTCCTTCTAATGCTTGCGTAGCTAATTGATGTGCTTCTTTATTTTGTTTTCTTGATATAGGCTCACATACAAGTTTTAATTTCATTTGCTTCGCCTTTTGCTCAATTTGGTCTAAATAATGATTTAAATGTTCATCATAACAAGGCCATTCTCCAGCCAATTGCTGCAGTACAACTTGAGAATCTCCGCGAAGCGTGACCGCTTCATACTTAATCCCTAATTCCTCGAGTATATTCATACTATATAATAGTGATGCATATTCGGCTTCATTATTATCATATATACCTTCTATATATGCATTGCGGCGAATTCGGTAGTTTTTATTTCCTTTTTTATAGTACACACATATACCTACTCCAGCTTCTTTCGTCTGCACATCATAACCACCATCAAAATAAACGAGTATTTCTTGAGGCTCATCCTCCACTTGCTTACTCAGTTTTTTCATTTCTTTTAATGACCATTCTGCATCCATTTCATCGTAAAATAATAATTCTTTCACTCTTCCTGTTTTCTCGAAATCCTCTGCAAATTGAAGTACTTCTTCTATGTTCATATAATCTGTCGTTAATTCCGTCTGCAAACCGCGCTTTGTTTTATACAACCAATGAATTTTATATTTCATACTAGATTCCCCTTATATAAGACTTCTTATATGTAGCCAGCTAATGAAAGCCTCACTTTATTTTATTATATTTTATCAATAGTCACAGCATTATATTCAATGTGATTACATACAAAAAGAGCTATCCCTATAGGAATAGCTCTTTCATCTATTACATAAATCTTTCAAATTGTACTCGTTTATTAATCCAGTACATTACAGGCATACCAATCGCCATGACAACAAATTCACCGATTGCACATGTTAACCAAGTCAACATAAATGGTAAATCAAATGCAAGATGAAGTTCAATTGCAATCATAAACATTGTAATTGTAAAAATAACTGTATTAAAAATCATACGAGCCCAAACACCTTTAATAAATCGCATAGAAATAATCGTTGCAACTAATGCAAGAATAGATTGCCCTACTCCAAATACTAAATCGTAAGCGATCATAGGTGAGAAAAAGAGATTCGTTAAAAATACACCTAATACAATTCCGTAAATTGCTTTCTTATTAAATACAACGAGATGATTAAACATCTCTGAAATACGAAACTGTACATTCGTAAAGCCAAATGGCTGAATAAGCATAGAAACAGCAATATATAATGCCGCTAAAATACCATTACCGACTAAAGTTCTAATATTCATGACAAAATCTCCTTAGTTTTTTTACGTGGGATGGTTTCGAACCACGTTATTCGTTTTTTAAGCAACAAGATTATATTTTACGCGGTAGCCCCCCTTTCGTCAATAGATTCCTACCATGAACTACCCTTTTTCTTTTAGACAACGTATAATGAAATATATGAAAGATTTAGGAGGTTTTACTTCATGACTGCAACAATTCAAAATGAAAAAGTGATCGTTACCATCTCTGACAAAGGTGCAGAATTACAAAGCGTTCGCTTAAAAGAAGACAATACAGAATACTTATGGCAAGGTGATGCTACTTATTGGGGACGCCGTGCACCAATTTTATTTCCAATCGTCGGCCGATTAGTAGATAATACATACTACGTAGATGGTAAACCTTATTCTTTAACACAACACGGCTTTGCTCGTGATCTTACATTCTCTGTAGAACAACAAAGTGAAACGAAAATCACCTACATTGTAACTAGTAATGAAGAAACATTAAAAAAATACCCATACGAATTCGAATTACTCGTTTCTTATGAACTAGACGGACAAATCGTTCATGTAACATACGAAGTGAATAACCCTGCTTCAAAAGAGATGTTCTTCTCAATCGGAGCACATCCTGGTTTCAATTTCCCGTTATTAGATGGCGAATCATTTACAGATTATCATCTATCTTTTAATGGTTCTGAGCGCTTAGAAACAAGCGTATTAGAAGGACCTTACCTTTCAAATAAGAAGCAACTAATCGCTGAAAGCACGAATGAATTGCCACTTACATACGACCTATTTAAAAATGATGCGCTTATTTTTGAAAATATGAATACGGATGAAATCTCTATTCGTTCTCATAAACATAATAAATTTGTAAAAGTAGAATTTGACGGATTCCCATTTGTCGGCGTATGGACACCAGGCGAGAACGCACCTTTCTTATGTATTGAACCTTGGTACGGAATTGCTGATGAAGTAAATCCAGCAAAAGATTTCAAGGAAAAAAAAGGAATTCAATCTTTACAAGCGAATGAAACATTTACATGTCGTTATAGTATTACAATCGGCTAAGTTACTCTATCCCCTACTTCAAAGAAACATATAAGTAGGGGATCATCTTATCATTTGGAGGTTTCTCATTTTGATTGAAGTATATATTGATGGTGCATCAAAAGGAAATCCTGGTCCTTCTGGTGCAGGTGTGTTTATTAAAGGGGTTCAACCCGCTGTACAATTATCATTGCCCCTTGGGACAATGTCCAATCATGAAGCAGAATACCACGCTTTACTTGCGGCATTAAAATATTGCATGGAGCATAATTATAACATTGTCTCTTTTCGTACAGATTCGCAACTTGTGGAGCGAGCTGTCGAAAAAGAATACGCAAAAAATAAAATGTTTGCACCACTATTAGAGGAAGCATTGCGGTACATAAAAAATTTCGATCTCTTTTTTATTAAGTGGATTCCAAGTAGTCAAAATAAAGTTGCTGATGAGTTAGCTAGAAAAGCTATCTTACAAAATTAACGGGGGTATGAGTGTGAAAAAAGATTGGATTGCTCCTCTTGCTTTATTATTTGTGTCTTTTATTTGGGGAGCTACGTTTGTTGTCGTTCAAAATGCTATGTCTTTCGTTGAACCATTTACTTTTAATGGTATACGTTTTTTATTCGCTGGAATTATTTTATTATTCGTTCAAATGATTTTCTCAAAAAAAACTTCAAAACAAGATATAAAACAGAGTAGCCTCGCTGGATTAACCGTTGGATTCTTTTTATGCGTTGGCTATGTCTTACAAACATTCGGCTTACTTTATACAACTTCTTCAAAAGCAGGTTTCTTAACAGGGCTTAGTATCGTTATGGTACCAATTCTGTCTTTTATCTTTTTAAAACAAAAAGCTACCATTTTTATCGTAATTGGCATTGCTGTAGCAACAGCGGGTTTATATTTATTAACAGCAGGTGATTCTTTTCAATTAAACATTGGAGATATACTCGTTCTCGGTTGTGCAGTTGCTTTCGCTGCTCATATTCTCGTTAACGGCTTCTTCTCTAAAAAAATATCACCTTTATTGTTAAGCACATCGCAAGTATTAGCTGTCGGTATGTTTTCTTCTATTTGCGCCTTTTTGTTTGAAGATTGGGAAAAATTATTTTCAGTAGCACTATGGACGAATTCTTCCTTTTTATTTGCTCTATTTCTAACTTCCCTGTTCGCGACATCCATTGCTTTTTTCATTCAAACATCAGCACAAAAACATACGTCTCCAACGAGAGTAGCAATTATTTTCGCAATGGAGCCTGTTTTCGCTGCCTTAACAGGCGTGCTCGTTGCAAACGAACAACTTTCTATTTCCGCTATTATCGGATGCCTCTGTATTTTCCTAGGCATGGTTTTTGTTGAATTACCTTCTAAAACAAAAAAAGAAGCGCAGGCTGCGTGAAGTTACGATTGTAACTTCCGCATAAAAGCCTTAGCGCTTTTTTTATCTGTAATCTCTTCTTCTTTCAATCGTTCTAATAACGCAACAAAATAACTGCCATCAAACTGCAATTGATGCTTAATTGTCGCTTCTATTGCTGCGTTTACAATGCCATCAGATGCACCCGTATATCCTTGTCCGAACATAATAAATCCTTGTGCTTCCTCTGATAATTTAAATCCTTTCGTATGTAAGAATGAAAGATAATCTTCTACTGTTTGCATGTTATTCCCACCTACTCAAAAATTCTCCACTTCCTATCATACATGTTTTTATACGCCATGAGAATGAAATTTCTTTGACAACTTTGTAAATCAATCGTCTACTTCGCTTATAAATGGAGGATTTCTTTACAATATGAAGGAATATGTACAGTCGAACTTATTCCATATTAAAGGGGAGACATGATGAAACAAGCACTATTAATTATCGATGCGCAGCAAGAATTAATGGATGGAAATGAACAAGAAAGTGAAGTTTTTCGTAAAACCGAATTATTATCTACATTAAATACAGCCGTGCAGAAAGCAATAGATTCCAATGCCCTTATTGTTTTCGTAAGAGATATCGATGTTGCTTCTGGTAGTGGCGTAGGCTTTGAAGTACATAATAAAATTCAAGTACCTCAGTCTGCAATCCTTATTAATAAAGCAGCAACAAATGCATTCTATGGCACTTCTTTACTTGAACTCTTAAAAGAAGAAAAGATTAACCATATTGTTATCGGTGGATGTAAAACAGAGCATTGTATTGATACCGCTGTAAGGACAGCAACTGTACAAGGCTTTGATGTTACATTAATTAAAAACGGTCATTCCACAACTGATTCTGACGTATTGTCTGCCGAGCAAATTATTGGTCATCACAATAAAACTTTACATGGGCATTATAACGTTGATCATTTTTCTATGGTGAGAGATGTCGAGGAAGATCTCTTTCAGCCAACTCATGACCAATATCGTGATTAAATGAACTAAAAAAGAATCCTTACGTGAAAAGGATTCTTTTTTAGCCGAAAATTTGCGCTGCAATACTGTATAGTTCTCCATTTCTTTTCAATAATTGATCACTATTTTTCAACATTATGAGTGGTATATTCGCCTTTTTAAAACCAGCAATCTCTAACTCTTTCAGAAAATCGTCCTTTCCTTCTGTTACATCTATTCTTAATCTCCCATTATGTCCCCTTGCTAAAGCATGTACAATTCTCATTGCCACCGCATCATTTTTAGCAACAACCGGCCCTATTATTTTATTTTCTGGTGTTTGTATGCTTAAACCGTAACCTAATACATTTTGTTCCTTATCCTTTACAACGACACATTGTTCACTTTGCATCATTCTTTTCTTTAAAAACTCTTTTCTATTTGTTCCAAACGCATATTCATCTAATTTTATTATTTCTTCTAAATCACACTCCTCATAATTCATCATATACTCTTCATTTCTCATACAATAATTATTCACATTGTACGAGTTACATATGTATTTAGAAACATAACTTACTGCTCTAAATCCCAATTTTTCATATAAAGGTTTCCCTTCATCCGTAGCAATAAGCATAATAGGAGTTTGAGCCGATACGCTCTTCATGCATGCATTCGTTATCGCCTTTCCAATCCCTCTTCCCTTATAATCAGGATGTACAATCACCATTCCGATAGACGCTAATTTCTCCCCATATAATATTATTGCCGCGCTAGCAATTAATTCCCCTCTCCCATTCCAAACGCCGTATACAATCCCTGCGTTAAAAATAGTCTCAATTTCTTCTCTGTTATAATCCCATCCAATATAAGAAGATAATGATACAATATTCCCTGTTTTTTCTTCCCTAAGACGCTCCACCCTAATTTCCAATTCAATCATACTCCATTCCCTTATCTAGACATTTAAATCCATCTTCCCAATTCAACTCGTACATGTTTCCTTTTATTTATCACACACATATCCTATTTTGACCAAGACTATATTGTAAATGAGGTGACAACATGCCCATTACGAATCGATTTTCTACCACCACTAACGGCGCACTCGCTATTACAGGAAATACTTTAGGCTTAAGTAAAATTAGTAATCAAAACCGTGCTGGTACAATCGGGGCAATTGGTGCATTCGCAACTACGAATACCGCTTTACAAGTACCTACTTTTCCTGCTGGTACAACGTTAAACTATACACAAAATAGTTCTACCGCTCTTTTAAATATACCTGCCGGTAGTACAATTCTTTACGCAGAACTCGTTTGGGGTGGAAACTATTTATCTCGTGATCAAAACATTACGAGTGTATTAGGAAACCCCGTTTCTTTTACAACACCTGTTTCAACATACTCGATTACCCCTTCATCCGTTACAGCTTCTAATCAAACATTCGTTTCTGGATCAGTCACATTTGGATTTTATACGCGTTCAGCAGATGTAACATCACTCATTCAAGCTGCGGGAAGCGGTTCTTATACGACTGGATCTGTTCCTGGACTTGTGGATCCTTTAGATGCTTCTAATGGGGCGATTAATTCAGCTGGATGGACGCTTATCGTTGCTTATCAGAACGGAACATTACCCGCAAGAAACTTAACGATTTATGTAGCAGGCAACCGTGTTTCTGCAGAAACTGGTAGTGCCGATGTATCTGTTTCAGGATTTTTAACACCTTCCGGAGGACCTGTAAGCGGGAGATTGTTTTTAAGTTCTACCGAAGGAGATGCTGACTTAACCGGGGATCAAGCTTTGTTTGGACCAAATTTCAGTTCATTAAATGCTTTATCTGGGCCAAATAATGCTATAAATAATTTCTTCGGTTCTCAGGTCAATAATGCGGCCGGAAATTTAGATACAACCGGGACATTTGGAACACGAAATCAAAGTGCTTCTACAAGCACAAATATTTCCGCAGGTCGGCAAGGGTGGGACATTACTTCTATTGATATTTCTCCTTATTTAACAAACTCTCAAGTGTCCGCAGCAATCCGTTTAACAACTAACGGAGATGCATATATGTTAAATACAGTCGGATTACAAATTAATATAAACTCGCCTAACATACAAGCAACGAAAAGCGTAAATAAAAGTGTTGCGGCAATTGGAGACATTCTCACTTATACAGTTACTATCCCTAACACCGGACTACTTCCTGCTAATAACGTTATTTTTACAGACATTCTCCCTAACGGTACTTCCTTTATACCTGGCACTGTAACAGTGGATAATGTCCCGCAAACAAATGCAAATCCGGCCGCTGGTATATCTCTTGGAACAATTAATAATAGTGCTTCTCGTACAGTAACTTTCCAAGCAACCGTCGTTTCTCTTCCAAGTCAAAACCCTATCTCTAACACCGCTACTATCACATTTCAATATACACCAATTGCTGGAGGAACAACTTTTAACGGTCTTGCAACAAGCAACTCTGCAGGAACACAAATTAACCTCGCAGATATTAATGGAACAAAATCAGTTAACAAAATCTTTACTGACATTGGTGATACATTAACTTACAGTATTGCCTTAGCTAATATAGGAAATATCACTGCAACGAACGTTATATATACGGATCCGATTCCTAGCGGGACTACTTTCGTTCCAGGAAGTGTAACTGTTAACGGAATTACGCAAGCTGGAGCGAATCCCGCAAATGGTATATCAATTGGGTCTATTGCTGCTAATTCTACAACTACTATTTCATTCCAAGTACTCGTTCCATCTATCCCCCAAACAAACCCCATATTAAATAGTGGAACAACAACATATCAATATACTCCTATACCAAATCAACCGGCAGTAAGCGGGACTGATACGACGAATATTGTCTCCACTCAAGTGAATAATGCTACTGTAACAATGACGAAAGCAGTAGATAAAAATTTTGCAGATATTGGTGATACACTAACGTACACCGTTTCCTTTACAGGTACAGGTAATACAAGTGCAAACAATGTTATTTTTACAGATGCCATTCCTAATGGAACAACTTTTGTTCTCAACAGTCTAACAATAGATGGAACGACACAAGTTGGAGCAACTCCCGCAAACGGTGTAAATATAGGATCCATTCCTACTGGTACGACAAAAAACATTTCATTTCAAGTAGTAGTAAATACAATTCCAGCGTCGAATGTCGTATCTAATGGTTCAAGTGCTTCTTATCAGTACACTATCAACCCTAGCCAATCACCCGTTACAAAAAACATTTCTTCTAATCTCGTTTCTACTCAAATTAACAATGCGAATGTAACAGTATCAAAATCAACAAATAAACAGTTTGCTACAATCGGCGATACAATTAGTTATACAATCCTTATCTCAAACAGTGGAAATACAGCTGCAACGAACGTACAACTAACAGATCCACTTCCAAATGGGACAATATTGACTCCAGGTACTGTAACACTAAACGGTGTTTTGCAAAATGTAAATTCTCTCGTTGCTTTGCCTATTGGCACAATTCCCGGCGGAGCTACTTTTACGCTTTCTTTCCAAGTAACTGTCATCAATATTACCGCCCAAAATCCTATCATTAATAATGCTTTCGCTTCTTATTTATACACTGTAAATCCTAGTCTGCCACCAAATTCAAAAACAGCAAATTCTAATTCTGTTACATCAACAATTAGATTAGCAAACCTTCAAGCTACTAAATCTGTAGATAAAACGTTTGCAGAAGTTGGAGATATATTGACCTATACCTTCGCTCTTACAAACAACGGAAATGTTACGGCAAACAATGTATTACTATCCGATTCAATAGCGAACGGTACTTCCTTTGTACCGAACAGTGTTATAGTTAACGGTGCTACTCAGCCGGGCGCAACACCAGCTAGCATCAATATCGGTAGCATCAATGCTAATACTACAATTACAGCTTCATTCCAAGTAGTAATCACTAGCATTCCAAACCCAAACCCTATTTCGAATAGTGCCTCCATCTCTTATAACTTTATTGTTGATCCAAATGCTTCACCTGTAAGTAAAAACACAACTTCAACTACTACATTTACGCAAGTAAACGATGCAAATGTCATTTCAGCCAAAACAGTGGATAAAGGGTTCGCTACTGTAGGGGATGTATTAACTTATACCGTTACTTTGACGAATGCAGGAAGTGTTTCTGCTGATAGTCCTATTTTCGTAGATACGAATCCAGACGGTACTACCTTTATACAAAACACTTTCCTTATTGATGGTATACTCCAAAATAACGCCGATCCAAATGTCGGTGTTCCGTTACCTTCCATTCCTGCTAACGGCTCACTTACCGTCTCTTATCAAGTAACTGTCACCTCTTTACCAACACAAAACCCAACATTAAATTCATCTAGTACACAGTATAGTTTTATTTTAAATCCGGGCGATCCACCAACTATAGAAACATCTTTAAGTAATACTGTAAGTACACAAATTAATTTAGCAAATGTAGTTATTGTCAAACAGGTAGATTTAACTATTGCTGATGTTGGGCAACCAATCACATATACCATTGCCCTAGCTAACCCAGGAAATACTCCAGCGAATAATGTAGTTGTTACCGATATACTCCCTTCTGGCACAACTCTCGTACCAAATAGTACTTTTATAGGCGGTGCTTTACAGCTAGGTGCAGACCCAAGTACCGGTCTTCAAGTTGGGACAATTCCTGCTGGCGGATTTACAACGATTGTTTTTCAAATAAGCGCAAGTAGTTTGCCTACACAAAATCCAATTCAAAACAGTGCTGCACTGCAATATAACTTTATTGCTGACCCAAATTTACCTGCTGTTGCGAGAAATGCTACTAGCAATATAGTAACGACTCAAATTAACACCGCTAATATTGTTGCTACGAAACTAACAAGTACAAATTTCGCTGATGTTGGCAATGTCATAACTTATGCAACGATTTTAACGAATAACGGCAATATCCCTGCCTCCAATGTAACGTTTTCAGATATCATTCCAGCCGGTACCATCTTCCTTCCTAACACTGTAACGATTAACGGTGTCCCCCTAGCTAATGCAAACCCTGCTAATGGCATTTTAGTTGGTACGATAGGAGCGAATTCATCACGTACTGTTTCATTCCAAGTTTCTATACCAACTATTCCTAGTCCAAATCCGATTACGAATCAATCTGGCACAACATTCCAATACACGTACGATCCATCCAAACCTGCTGTAATACAGATGGTTGCTTCTAACACTGTACAGACAACTATTAATAACGCCTCTATTACAGCTGTAAAATCTGCAGATAAACAGTTTGCGAACGTAAATGATATGATTACGTACACGACTACTTTAACGAATAGCGGAAATACACTTGCATCAAATGTAATATTTACAGATGTAATTCCAAACGGGACATCATTTATTCCTAATAGTGTAACAGTAAACGGGAATACACTCCCTAATACAAATCCAGCAAACGGAATTGCAATCGATCCAATAAACCCTAATACAAGTGCAACAATCTCATTTCAAGTAATAGTAAATTCCATTCCTAGTCCAAATCCAATCCCGAACCAAAGCAATACAGCGTACCAATATGTCATAGATCCTAACTTACCTCCAGCATCCGCCAATGCGTTAAGTAACGTAATAACAACTCAAATTAATAACGCTACAATCGTCGCTACGAAGTCAGTAAATACACCGACAGCTGCAATTGGGGATATCGTTACTTATACGATTGCCGTTACGAACACAGGAAATATTCCTGCTAGTGCTACAGTTTTAACAGATGGACTTGGTGCTGGCGCGTCCTTTATCCAAAATTCAGTAACTATCAATAATGTTCCTCAGCCAGGCTTAGATCCATCACTTGGTATTCACTTGGCAGATATTCCGTCAGGAGATACTGTATTCATTACTTTTCAAGCACAAATTTTAGCGATACCACCTAGTGGCACATTAACAAATAACGCTCTTGTAAATTATGAGTATACCGTGAATCCAAACCAATCACCTGCTGTTGGTAGCACAATTACGAATACGACGGTTACTCCGATTATTGATGCTACTCTATCTATAAATAAAACTGTCAATTCAACATTCGCTACTATTGGAGATACACTTACTTTCACTTCTACCGTTACAAATACAGGTAATACTACCGCAAACAATGTTATTTTTACAGATTTAATTCCAGATGGTACAACGTTTATTCCAAATAGTTTTACGGTAAATGGAACAACCATTCCTAATGTAACTCCACAAAACGGTATCAATATCGGTAACTTGAATGCAAATGCATCAATTACACTCAGTTTTCAGGTAAACATTACAACGATTCCAAATCCTAATCCAATCCCTAACAAATCATCACTTCAATATAGCTTTATTGTAGATATAAATGAACCGCCTGTTTCACGAACAGTTCAATCCAATAAAACTTTTACACAAGTAAATACTGCTTCCGTTATCGCAACAAAAACTGCAAGCAGTGCATTTGCTGCTGTTGGAGATACAATTACGTATACGACTATCCTCACGAATAGCGGAAATACTACCGCAAACACACCTGTTTTTATCGATATATTACCACCCGAACTTTCATTCGTTCCTGATAGTGTACAAATTAACTCCATCCCACAACTTGGATTTAGGCCAGATAGCGGAATCTCTTTAGACGCAATTCCAGTTGGAGGAACGATAACAATTAGCTTTCAAGCTATCGTTGGCTCAATACCAGCTACAAATCCAACATTGAACCAATCTAGCACAACATACTCTATCATTGTTGATCCTACCCAGCCGCCGGTGACGGAAACAGCTACAAGTAATCCAACTTTAGTGCAAATTAACGAAGCAATCATTCAAGCAACGAAAAGTGTGGATCGACTATTCTCTGACATCGCACCTGGAAATTCCTTTTTAACGTATACTGTTTTATTAGAAAATATAGGGAATGCAACTGCTACGAATATCATTTTTACAGATCTGATTCCAAACAATACAGTATTTATAGAAGATAGTGTTCGAGTAGGCGGAGTTTTATTACCTGGGGTAAATCCAGCGAACGGGATACCGATTGGGGATATTATTGCAGGAGATTTTATAAACGTTACCTTCCGTGTGCAAGTAGTTAGCATTCCAAATCCAATTTTCACAATCGGACCTAGTGGGCCAAATTCACCGGTTGTAAACGGTGCTTCTATTGATTATCAATTTATGACAGGACCTAATTTACCACTTGTTTCACGAAATACGACATCCAATTCTGTTTCAACACAAATAAATTCTGGGGAAATTGTGGCAATCAAATCTGTAGATAAAACTTTCGCAACGATTGGCGATACAATTTCTTATACAATTACATTAAGTAACCCTGGAAATGTCACTTCACAAAATATAATTTTCACGGATACTTTACCCGATGGGACGACATTCATATCTGGCGCTCTTACAAACGATTCTGGTACACAGCAAATCGGAAATCCATCTAACGGGATTCAGATTGGAAATATAAACCCAAATGGAACGGTCGTGATTACTCTCAACGTACTTGTTACAAACATTCCAAGTATAAATCCAATTTCTAATTTTAGTTCTGTACAATTTCAGCATATTGTTAATCCAAGTCAACCAGTTATCACTCAAACCGCTTCATCTAATACCGTTACTACGACAATAAATAGCGCCATATTAACTACTACAAAAAGCGCTGATAAATCCATTATTTCTGTCGGTGATACGATTACGTATAAAACTACGATTACAAATACAGGAAATTCGACAGCGAAAAACATAACATTTACAAGCGCTATTCCAGCTAACACTACATTTATACCAAATTCAATCACAATCAATGGTGTTCAGCAACTTGGTGCACAGCCAGCTCTTGGAGTAAATATACCAAATATCGCTCCTGGTGAAACAGTAACCGTTACTTTCCAAGCAAATGTTCTTTCTGTTCCCCCTTCAAGTTCAATTATGGGTAATGACACAATTTTATATTCTTATACTGTCGATCCAAACGGAACTCCTATTACAACTTCTACTTCAACGAATATCGTTACAAACCCGGTACTAGATGCTATGATAACGATGGTGAAATCTGTAGATCAAACACTTGTAACACTAGGTGATACCATTATCTATACGACACTTTTGACAAATAATGGTAATTCAAACGCTACGAATATTACTTTCACTGATCTTATACCAAATGGTACAACGTTTATTACTGATAGCGTTACAATAAATGGCATCACACAAATCGGGCTCAATCCTAATACAGGTATAACAATCGGATCAATTGCTCCTAACAGCTCAATATCTATAGCATTTCAAGTTACCGCCACTTCTACACCAGCCCAAAATCCTATTGCCAATTCCGCTACTGCTGCTTACACATTTATCGCTGATCCAAATGCACCGATTGTTTCAAGAAATGTTACTTCAAACACAACATTTACTACAATTAATACAGCTACCATTCTTTCATCTAAACAAATTGATAAAGCATTTAGCCATATCGGAGACACACTCACTTACACTGTCACTTTAACAAACAATGGAAACTCATCCGCACAAAATGTTATTTTCTCAGATACAATACCGAGCGGAACTACATTTATTACAAGCACATTTTCTATTAATGGAATTCCCCAAATTGGTGCGGATCCATCCAATGGTGTAAATGTCGGGACTATAACAGCTGGGAATACAATAACAGTTTCATTCCAAGTTACTGTAACATCATTACCAACCGAAAACCCAATTGTAAATTTCTCATCAACATCATATCAATTAGTCTCACCACCTGATCCAGAAACTTCAATTAGCAATCCTGTTTCCACACAAATTAAAGAAGCTATATTATCTATGACTAAAAACGAAAATATATCCTTTGCAGATATCGGGCAAACTGCTTTTTATACTACTTCTATTTCCAATATAGGAAATACGGGGGCAACTAATATAGTATTCACAGATGTATTACCAAGTGGAATCACTTTTGTTCCTAACACATTAACTGTCGATGGTGTTTTGCAACCTGACGCGAATCCAAATAATGGTGTATTACTTGCAGCACTTCCACCAAATGAAATATATAGTATCGTCTTTCAAGTTACAGTGAACAGCATTCCCCCTATTAATCCAGCACCGAATACAGCATCAACGACATATGAGTTTATTGTTGATCCTGTTAACCCTCCAGTATCGAGTTCAGCTACTTCCAACACGACGCTTCTTCAAATAAACAACGCAAATATTATAAGTACAAAAACAGCAGATCTTACCTTTGCGGATGTTGGTAATACAATAACATTTACACTTAATCTCCCTAATACCGGGAATGTGACTGCAACCGATGTTACCGTTATCGATATACTTGATAGCAATTTAAGTTTCGTTCCAAATAGTTTCACAGTTAATGGGCAAACCATTCCAAACGCTGATTTATCTACTGGTGTAAATATCGGTTCCATTAATGGTGGTGATGCGGCAATCGTCACATTCCAAGCAACTGTTACTACACTTCCAACACTGAATCCTATTTCTAATTCTGCTTCTATCACATATCATTATGTCGTTGATCCTAGCCAATCACCTATTACAACTTCTAATCAATCTAATACAACGACTACACAAATTAATAGCGCTATCCTTACTGCACAGAAAAATTCAAATGTGTCAACAGTAAATATTGGGCAAGATATTATCTACTCCGTTACCATTACAAATAGCGGAAATGTTAGTGCAACAAATGTTATTTTTACCGACCTTATTCCAGACGGAACTTCATTTGAACCGAATAGTTTTACACTTAACGGAACTAGCATCCCAAATGCAAATATCATTACAGGCGTCCCAATTGGTGATATCGCGCCAAACCAATCTGTCATTGTGGTATTTAATATTATCGCAGATGAAATCCCGCCTATAAATCCAATTACGAATCAAGCTAGCCTTAGCTTCCAGCATATCGTTAACCCTGCTAATCCATCAGTTTCAAAAAATATTACTTCTACTACTGTTTCAACCAAAATCGAAAGTGCAATTTTAAAAACAATTAAAATCGGAGATAAAGCTTTTGCAACGATTGGTGATACGATTACGTATACAACTACGATTACGAATACAGGAAATATTCCAGCTAACAACGTTATTTTCTCAGACCCTTTACCTTCATGGACACAATTTGTTGCAGGATCAGTTGTTGTTGACGGTACTTCATTACCATCCGCTTCTATCATTGATGGTGTTGGCATAAATACAGTCAATCCAGATCAAACTGTAACAATCATATTCCAAGTTCAAATTGTAAGCAATCCGACAACATTCACTCCTGAACTCCAGAACTTAGGATTTGTGAACTTCCAATATAACGTAGGCAATGCATTACAGGCTCAGCCTGGCAACGTGGAAACGAACGTCTTCGTTACTTCTATTAATTCAGCAATACTTTCAGCTGTAAAAACTGCTAGTACAGCCTTTGCAAATATTGGCGACACGATCACTTATACCGTTTTAATTCAAAATAGCGGCAATACAAATGCTACGAATGTAAATTTCTCAGACCTCATTCCAGCAGGAACGACCTTTGTTGAAAATAGTTTTACTGTAAATGGAAATACCATTCCAGGTGCAAATCCAAATAGTGGAGTTACTATCGGAACCGTTAGCGCGGGTAGTTCCTTAACTGTTACTTTCCAAGTCATAGTTACATCTACTCCACCTTCAAATCCAATTACAAACGTTGCATCTATTCAATATGCATTCATCGTTGATCCGGCGGCTCCTCCTGTTACCGGCACAATAACTTCTAATAGCGCTTCAACACAAATTAATAACGCGACTGTTACAACTATTTTAGAGGCAAATCGAACAATCGTATCTATCGGCGATGTCATTACGTATACAGCAACATTAACGAATACTGGGAACTTCCCTGCAAACTCTGTATTACTCATTAACGGTGTTCCTGAAAGGGCATTATTTGTTCCAAATAGTGTCACGCTTAACGGGATTTCACTTCCAGATGCAAGTCCAACTCTCGGTATTCCAGTTGGTATTATCGCACCAGGTGATTCTGCTACGATTACGTTCCAATTTCTTGCAAACTCTATTCCACCGCAAGGAGCAATTATAAATCAAGCACTTACAAGTTACACGTATATTGTCGACCCAAGTCAACCTCCAGTTACAGCAACATCTTCATCTAATACGGTAAATACAGCTGTCGTTGATGCATCGTTATCCGCAATTAAAAATACAGATTCTCTCGTGCAATCTACTAACGGTACAATCACTTACACTGTAGTCGTTCAAAATAACGGAAATACTACGGCAAATACAGTTACTTTAACAGATTTAGTACCAGAAGGAACTGCATTCATTCCTAATAGCGTAACCATTAATGGCGTTTCAGCCCCAGGTGCCGATCCAAACGTAGGAATCCCCTTAAACGCCATTGCACCTTCAGAAATCGTCACCGTCACATTCCAAGTTATCGTTCAATCCATTCCAAGCGTCAATCCAATTTCTAATATAGCTCGTATTGACTATACTTTTATCGCCGATCCAACTGCTCCTATCATCTCTCGAACCATTACGTCTAATCCAGCTTTCACACAAATTTCGGATGCGAATGTTCTTTCTTTAAAAGCAGTCAATGCACAACAAGCGACAACAGGGGATATTTTGACCTATACGATAACACTAGAAAATACCGGAAATATTCCAGCTACTAATCTATTATTTTCAGATACGATTCCAGAAGGGACTACATTCGTAGACAATAGTTTTACACTTAACGGAACAGCTATACTTGGTGCAAATCCAAATGCAGGTGTTACTTTGCCTAACCTAGTAGCAAATGCTACTCACCTGATTTCATTCCAAATTCTAATTAACGATTCATCCTCGCAACAATCGATTACAAATCAATCTAATACAACATATACAATTCAACCAGACCCAGGACAACCGCCTATTACTGAAACATCTACAAGTAATATCGTCATTACAAATTTCGTTCTAGCACAATTGACAGTTACAAAAACGTCCAATCCAATAACTGTAGATATTGGCGGAACTATACTTTATATTTCTGAAGTGAAAAATATCGGCAATGTTGACGCAATAAATATTATTTTTACAGATTCTATTCCAGCTGGGACTACATTCGTTCCAGACAGTGTCACAATTAACGGTGTTCTTCAGCCTGGTGTAAATCCAGAAAACGGAATACCAATTGGAACGATTTCACCAAACAGTTCCAACACAATACTATTTCAAGTACAAACGAATAACCCACCAACTGAAACCGAAATTGTAAATCAATCATCTGTAAATTACCAATATGTAAGTATTCCTACAGCTTCACCAGTGAATCGCACTGCAAATTCTAATATCATAACAACATCACTTCAAAATGCAAATATTATTTCTGTTAAACAAGCAGACGTTACTTTCGTAGCCATCGGGCAAAATATTACGTACACAAATACACTACAAAATATAGGAACTGTTCCAGCTAACAATACGGTGTTCATTGACAACATTCCAGAAGGTACTATATTCATTGAAGATAGCTTATCAATAAATAATGTGAGGCAGCCTGGTGCGAGCCCTGAAAATGGTGTAACTCTCGGCACGATACAACCAAATGAAACAATCACTATTTCATTCCAAGTACAACTCACAAGCATACCAGAGGGCAATACAGTCACTAACATTTCAGACACTTCGTATGAATACCAAATTGAGCCTAGTTCCCCTATTATTCAGCGTAGATCGTTATCAAATGCAGTAAATACTGAAGTGCGGACGGCAAATGTTAGTGCAATTAAATCCACTAACAGATCTATTACACGCATCGGTCAAATCATCACATATACAATCGCAGTTACAAACGCTGGTACAGTACCTATTACAAATACTCTCCTCATTGACGCAATTGCCGCTGGCACCACATTCGTTCCAAATAGCATACTTGTAGATGGCATACCAAGGCCTAATGAAAATCCAATTACCGGAATCACCCTTGATATTATCCTTCCAAACAATACAATTATCGTTACATTCCAAGTAAATGTAGTCTCTACACCTTCTCAAAATAACATTAATAATATCGCCGTCATCCACTATGAGTATCAGCCAGACCCAAGCTTACCACCAATTTCAGAAACGACATCTTCCAATACTACAAATATACAATTTATTGATGTGATTCTTATCGCTACAAAATCCGCTAATACAGTATTAGCTAATATTGATGAAACCATTAAATATACAGTACTCATTCAAAATAACGGATCCACTACAACTAACTCCATCTTTTTTACTGATATTATAGAAGATGGAACAGTATTTATTCCAGGGAGTGTAACAGTTAACAACACTGTACTTCCTGCAGCAGATCCAAATATCGGCTTTTCCATTCCTAATATTACGCCAGGTCAAGTAACTACAATAACGTTCCAAGTTTCCGTTACGAATTTACCTGCTGTAAACCCAACACCTAATACTGCAAACATCGTCTACGACTTTATTTTCAACCCTGACTTTGCACCAATTCAAAAATCTACTACTTCCAACACTACTTTCGTTCAAATTAATGACGCTGATATCGTTTCACTGAAAACTGTTGATTTGACCTCTGTAGCAATTGGTGAAATTTTAACTTATACAACAACTTTAACGAATACAGGAAATACGGATGCTACTGCTGTTATGTTTACAGACAATATCCCTGATGGAACAACCTTTATAGACGGTAGTGTGTTAGTAAATAATATCCCTCAGCTTAACGCGAATCCAAGTTCCGGTATACTTGTAGGAACGATTGCTCCTAACGTTTCTATCCCAGTCACATTCTCCGTTACTGTGGTATCTCTTCCAGCTAGCAGTCGTATCCAAAACCAATCAACTTCTCGTTATACAATTAATGGCGAGGAACAAATATCAACTAGTAATATTACCTTCACTGAAGTTATTTCTGCTAATGTACTCGCTATAAAAACAACGCCTATCCAATATGCTGACCTACAAACGATTATCCCTTACACAATTTCCATTACAAACAATGGGAATATACAAATAGAAAACATTATTGTTACAGATATCATCCCAGCAGATACGAGCTTTATAGAGAATAGTGTTATTGTAAATGGTAACGCTCGTCCAAATGACAATCCACTTAGCGGGATACAAATTGACAGCATTCCGCCCAATACAACAGCAACTATTCTATTCCAAGTACGGGTTACTTCAATTCCGCAAACAAATCCAATCTCTAACACGAGTACAATTGAATACCAATACACGTTACCGAATCGACCACCTATTACCGAAACTATTATTTCATCAGCTGCCGTAACAACAATTAAACATGCGACTTTGAATAGTAATAAAACTGTTGACCTAGCATTTGCAACAGTCGGTGATACGTTAACGTATACGATTACGCTCAATCAAACTGGTAATGTTGCAGCAAATGATGTAGTCATTCAAGATATGATTCCTCAAGGTACTACATTTATAGAAAATAGCGTCATTGTAAACGGAGAAACTCTTCCGGGAGTTAATCCAGTAAGTGGTATACCAATTGGTCCTATAACTGTTGGCGGAAATGCTATCACTTCATTCCAAGTAACTGTAACTTCTATTCCGACACCAAATGAACTCACCAACCAAGCAATCACTACTTTTAACTATATAGTCAATCCAAATAACGTACCTGTTACAAATACAACTACAACAAATACTGTCACAACAACTGTCCAAAATGATGATGTCATTGCGATAAAAGCTGTTGATTTCACGAGCGCCTTACCTGGTCAAACTTTAACGTACACCATTACCATTACGAATAATGGTAATATCACTATTGAAGATCTTCTTCTAGTAGACACAGCACCAGTAGATACGACATTCGTTATTGGTAGTGTTACGATTAACGGAATCAATCAACCTAATGAAAATCCTGAAAATGGTATTACGTTAGGAACTCTTGCTCCTAGTGAATCTGTTATTATTACGTTCCAAATAACAATATCTTCTTCTACTCTTCAACCTACAATTAATAATGATGCTTCTGTTTCCTATACCGTCATCATTGATCCAACAAAACCACCTATTACAATTACAAAACAAACAAATATCGTTACAACGACAGTCATTGATCCGATGGTTCGTATTGAAAAAACAGCTGACAAATCTATTGTCGTTATTGGAGATATAATTACATTCACATTAGCAGTATTTAATCACTCCCCAATTCCGACAATCAATACTTCTGTTATAGACACAATTCCGGCTGGTACAACATTTATAGAAAATAGCGTAACAATTAACGGTACTCTGGTACCAACTGTCCGTCCAGACACTGGTATGAATATCGGCGCTTTACCTGCTGGCTCAGTAGCAACGATAACATTTCAAGTGCTCGTAACTTCTATTCCTTCAAAAAATACAATTATAAATTCTGCAACAGTTACAGCCACTTTCCAATTGACACCACAGGATCCGATTATTACTTTCGTTGTTAATTCGAATATTGTTCGTATACCAGTTCAATTTGTAACTGCGACAGTCACGAAAAACGCTTCCGTCAGCTCTGCTTATTTAAATCAATATTTTGATTACACGGTGCGTATTACGAATACTTCGGAGATTTCACTCTTAAATATTTCTTTACAGGATACTATTCCAGCAGGTTTACAATTTATAAACGGCACTGTCTCCATTAACGGTGAACACTCTCCACTAGCGAATCCGAATATCGGTTTCCTAGTCGCTACTAATTTAGAACCAAACGAAACAATTATCGTGTTATTCACAGTACAAGTGATAAGCCCACCTGTTACTAATGAATTTAAAAATACGGCTACTATTTCGTTACAACTTCAAGTCTCGCCTACCGACCCACCAATCACAGTATCTGTTATAAGTAACGAAAACATCGTCACCTTTGTTCCAGAAAATCCAGATGAAACACTTCCAAATTTTAATTGTTTCTTTGATGGTGAACGCTTCATACGGATTACTCCTCGAAATGTACGAAATTACCTTTGGACTTGGATTTGGCGGGATTAAATGAAACAAAAAGAGATTGTAGTTTGGTTGAAACCAAATTACAATCTCTTTTTCATTCTCTTTATCGTACTGCTTAATAACTCATCCAAGCATTTATAACCGAGCATCATCTCAAGTTAATTTAGTCGTAATAAGTTGGCCAGCCTCATTAATCGTTACTTTCCATTTCGCTCCACTAGCAGTCTTCATGACGATACCTTTACTTGCTTCTATTTCAATATCTCCAAACATTCTTCCGCCTGTTGTCGCTAACCAAGCATTTCCATTCTCCATAGAAGACCTCGCAAACATACGATTAATCCGAAAACGTTTATGGTCTTGAACGTAACCACTGAGTGTAATTCTTACTTTATATAGTTGACTCGCCTTCATATTCGATATAATTGTATCGCCTACATTTAATGGAACATCCGATGCAACAACCCAATTTCCAGCTGCACTTAATGCATACTCAATTTTAATTTTCTTCGGGCTCTCTCCCCACCCAAAATACATGCCAAAACAATTCAGCATTTGGATTGGATTTTTCGTAAAATCTAGTTCAATCACAACTGGATTACTATCTGGAACATCGATATAGTTTACACTTTGTTCATCTATTAAATTAAAACAATTTGCAAGATTCCCACCGTAAGGTAATTTCCCACTTGCTTGCTTAACAGTATACTTCTGCTGAGCATTTACTAATATATCATCTTGGTTCCCTATTAAATGTGGTTTATTTAACGTAATTGGCAACTGAACCCGAAGAGATTCTTCATAGGTAGACTTACAAACATTGTATTGTCCTTTATCGACAATCGTTGTGGAAAGTAAATTCGAAAAAAGATAGTTACGATGCGAATTAGAAGAAAATTCAATGACAATCGGTTCGCTACTCATCCGGTACGTATCCCAAATCATACAATCAAATGTATTATAGGCACCCGTACAACGAATTACTTTTTTCGTTTGCTGTCTACATTGTACTTGAATATCATGAAATGTATTGCCTGAACTTTCATTTGGCAAATCACTATTTCCATCTACTTCAATCCCATACTGACATCCATCAATAAATATAGATTGAAATACATTTGCGTTAATCCAGCAAGGTGTATTTATATCATCTATAAATTCTGTCTTTAAATGTATTGCAGTTTGAAAGTTTTTAATTTGAATAAAGTTAACTTGAAAAAAACTAATATAGTCCCATGCTTTTTGACAATAAAAGTGTATAGCCTTTCCTTTATATGACGACGTTGCATTTAATATATTTATATTTGATATAAGAGAGTGATTAGGAACTTCTATTTGTTGTGAACCAGAAACATACATAACTGCAGATTGAAACAGTGGATTTATAACTTGAAATGTACCACCTGTTATAGACGCATTTTGTTGCAGTTCAAACGCATTAAAATCTCCATCAATTTGCAACGTAACAGTAGGATCCAGCTCTAATCTTACGTTTGATTTAATAACAATCGGCTTTACAATTTTGTACGTATTTACCCCTGTAATTCTAACCGTCGAAATTCGATTCGCTACACAATAATCTATAGCTTGCTGAATTGCTAATGAACTATCATTTCCCGAGTTTGGAACTGCTCCAAAACAATCAATATGAACGCTATTTTCTGGTGCACAGTCTTCTTGGGAAGAAATATATTCTGACAAAATAAATTCACTCCTCATATTACCTTTTTCATATAATATGTGAGTTTTATCTTAAAAGTTTCTATAATAAAAAAACAAACGACTTCTACAGTCATTTGTTTAATTCATATAAATCTTTCGTTTCTTCTATCATTTTCGTTAACGAGAAATATCTCTCTGCTTTCTCTCGTGCTTTCAGTCTAATACCATTCACCTTTTCTTCATTCTCTTTTAATTCCTCGAGCGCACTTACGAACTTAAATTCGCAATATTCAGATAACAAAACACCTGATTCTCCATCTATTACCGCTTCATTTATTCCGCCGACATCTATTGAAATAATTGGTGTTCCTGTGGCCATCGCTTCAATTACCACCATCGGAAACACTTCACGAAAAGATAATAAAAGTAGGGCATCCATATTTCCTATAAATCTATGTGGTTCCGAAATATTCCCTAACATCTTTACATTTTGCTGCAATCCATACTTTTCTATTTCTTTCATAATAGACTCTTTCTCTGGTCCATCACCAGCAATATAAAATTTAAAATCATCTCTCTTTTTCAACACATTTGCAATTTTCACAAATAGTTGATGGTTTTTTTCTTTGGATAATCTAGCTAATATCCCTACATGATAAGTAGATTCTGCCTTTTTCTGCCGAAATAAAAACTTTTCAATATCCACACCGTTATAAATCGTCTTTATTTTTTCTGCAGCTACATGCATTGAAATTAAATTATTTTTTTCAAACTCACTTACTGTAATAATATTGTTCACATATTTATTCATGAAATAACGAAAAAGAATTGGCATTTTCTTTTCTAATATCGTTACATTATGTTTCGTATACAAAACCTTTATCTTTTTTTTCATAAACTTTTGAAGTAGAAATGAATATAAAACCATTCGTAAACTATTTGCATGAATAATTTCTATCTTTCGATCACATATTTCTCTTCGCAAGTAATAAATATTTCTCAAATGATTCCATCGACTAAGCAACATGAAATTTTCTTTTCTAGTAAGAGATTCATATAGTTCTCCATCACCTGCAGCTGTATAAACTGTAAAGTTCTCATCACGCAAATTGCTTTCCAATTTACAGAAATAACTTTCAGCTCCTCCAGTTATCAATTTGTCTGTCATCAACAATATATTCATAATTGCGTCTTCCCAACTACATTGATTTTATTTTTTCTATAGGCATGAAAAGCATACTTACTAAAATAGTAAAAAATTTGCACCGCATTTAATCGTTTTTGTTCCTTTAATAATTTCCAATACCGAAAAGCCGCTCTCATTTTATTTCTCGAAACAGAATTTTCTACAATTCTATACTTCGCTAACACTTGCTGTATTCCTTTCGCTTCATGCCCTTCATGTAATAAATTTAGCCATAGCGCTGTATCTTCCGGCTGCACATTAGGCATTTCAATACTGGGAATTTTTTCCCGATCAATCATTACTGTTAAACAACCGATAATTGTATTTCCTGCCAAATGATGATAGTCAACAGATTTTGGTACATTCACTTCTCGATTTAGTTCATTACCTTTTTCATCGATTAAACTATACGATGCATACGAAAAGGCCGCATTCATTTCTTCCATAAATAACAATTGTGTCTTCAATTTATTTGGCAACCATATATCATCGCTATCTAAAAAAGCAATATATCTTCCTCTCGCCTCTTCAATCGCTAAATTCCGAGATTTCGCAGCACCAACATTTTCTTTTAATGATATTAGCCTAATACGCGAGTCCCCTTCTATTATCTCTTTAATTTTTGCAGCAGATTGGTCAGTTGAAGCGTCATCAACGATAATCATTTCCCAATTTTCATATGATTGATTTTGTACTGATAAAATCGTCTCACCTATAAATCGTATACTATTATAAGAAGGTGTTATTACAGAAACATGAGGCGCCTTATTATGTGCTGATAGACATTTTACCATCTACCTTTCCCCTTCCTTCATATATTGAAATGTACTTCACAACCATTGCTAAAAATAAAAAGAACGCTTCGTTAATAATGAGTGACAATGACATCATCTGAAATAAAAATCCAATCATAGTCAATAAAAGATACGGTTTTTCACGAAATAGAGTATACTGCGTTAATTTAAACATTAATATGCATAAAAAAGCGCTATATAAAAGAAAACCAATTGTACCCGATTCAGACAAAATTTCTAAAAATGTATTGTGCACATATAATTTTTCATTAAATTGAAACTCAT
>NZ_JAKUFR010000004.1:0-117240 GCF_022663555.1 Bacillus cereus group sp. BfR-BA-01381 | reverse complement strand
TGAAAATAGTAAAGGTTTTCAATATAAAATGAAGTTATTTTCTATTATAAATAGATGGGAAAAAGGAGATTTTTCTCAAACTGTTGAGGAGCACAACTTTTTATGGAGCCTTCAAGGTGGAGATACTGGCAAGGCAACAGAACGTTTATCACCAGAAGAGGAAAAGCAGTATATAAAAGAAATGAAGAATAAATAAAAACATCGCCAACTCAGATGACGATGTTTTTTCATTACGAATGTTTTCGTATTAAAGCTCCAGTTGGCTGAACAGTAACTGTTTTGAAATGAGAAAATAAATAACATCCTGTTACAACGATCATTGTCCCTACAATTTGTATCCATGTTAGTTCTTCACCGAGGAACAGGAATGCTAAAATAGCGGTAAAAATTGGATTAAAGTTTAGAAAAATACCAGATGTAGTTGCTCCTAATTTTTGTACGCCAACATTCCAAAATACCATACAAAGAACTGTGGAAATGAGTCCTGTATATAAAAGTGATGTTATAAAAGAAGTGTTGATATTTGTAACAGTGAAGCTTCCAGTGTTAAATGGCAGTAATAAAATAACGCCGAAAATACCAGAGTATAATGTGGCCATGAGTGGTGTCGTTGTTTTTGTTGCCCATTTACTACAAACAGAATAGATTCCCCAAATGCAAACAGCCGCAATCATCCATAAGTCACCACTATTAAAATGTAGTGAAAATAAAAGTGCAAGGTTACCTTTTAATAGGACGAGGATCACCCCGAAGAATGAAAGAATCATAGATAAAATTTGAAGTGTATTTACTTTTTCTTTTAGAAATAAGACAGAAAATAATGCGATTGAAATTGCGTTTAATGTAGAAATAAGCCCTACATTTGTTGCGGATGTTTTTTCTAATGCTAAAAATTGAAAGATGTTAAAAAGAGCGACCCCTGAAATCCCCATGAGTATTAACGGAAGTATCGCCGCGCGTGGTGGAATGATTTTCTTTTCTTTAAACCATACCATCGGTAATAAACAAACAATCGCAATCATCCATCTTAAACTTGTAAGTGTCATTGGAGATGCGTGATCAACGAGTGATTTTCCAACGACAAAGTTTCCTCCCCATAATAAGCTCGTTAGTAATAGTAAAAAGACATAAAAATAAGGCATATTAAAATCCCCTTTGTTGTAATCAATGTGAATTTTAAATAATTTTAGCATTTTTCTTCTGTATGTAATATATTCTTTTGTATAATGAACAAAAGTCGATAAAATATTTTGTTTTAAATAGTGTTTTAGAAATGATGTTCAGTTTTATATAAGTTGTAAGGTGTTTTTTCGAATAATCATCGGTAAGAAAAAGGGGGAATTGTAATGGAGTCGTCAGTTATTAAAGTGTTGGATGATTTGGACGTACAAATTTTAGATATATTGCAGAAGGAGTCACAAGTAAGTAATGCAGAGCTTGCACGACGCGTTAATTTATCACCAGCTGCAATGCATGCAAGAATTAAAAGGTTAGATGGAGAAGGATTCATTGATAAGCAAGTAGCTATTTTAAACCAAGAAAAGCTTGGTTTTGATTTGTTATGCTTCATTTTTATGAGTACGAATATTCATCAATCGGATAAACTTGAAGTGCTGGAAAAAGAATTAGAAGCGATGCCTGAAGTGTTAGAATGTCACTGCTTAACAGGAGAGTATGATTATTTATTAAAGGTTGCAAATCGTGATCGTAAAGAATTAGAGAAGTTTATTAGAAAGCTAAATAAGCTTGGTATTACAAAGATACAGACGAGTTTAGCACTTCGTGAAATTAAATATTCGACCGTATTACCGATACGAAATGAGGGACCGAGCATCGATTAGATCGCTTGGTTTTTTGTTTGTATAAAGTGATTGACGAGACGAAAAGAGAGATGTATTATTATATAAAATTATGTATTAAAATTCACTTTAAGTTATAAATATTAATATCGGGGACAAGGGGATAGAATATGAAAATCTGTAATGCGGTTACGAGTGATGTGAAAGAAATTTATAATCTCATTGAGATTTACGCAAAAGAGGGAGTGGTTTTACCGCGTTCTCTTTTATCTCTCTATCAATATTTACAATGTTTATATGTTATGAAAGAAGAGGGGGAAATCATCGGAGTTGCTGGTTTACATGTATTAGGAGAGGACCTTGCAGAAGTACGATCGTTAGTCGTTTCGCATACATATGCAGGAAAAGGGATTGGACGTATGTTAGTAAACCATGTAATAAATGAGGCAGCGAAAATAAAAGTGAGTAGAGTTATTTCTTTAACATATGAAACGGAATTTTTTCAAAAGTGCGGGTTTGATTTTGTGAATAGAGATGCTTTGCCAGAGAAAGTATGGATTGATTGTAGGCATTGTCCAAAGGTTGATTATTGTGATGAGGTGGCGATGATTCGGTATGTTGGGTGAATTTTTCAGACAGAAAAAATCCCACTATTATTTACGTAATAGTGGGCATCTGTGTTTTAGGGGAAATTAAGAACTTGAATTCGTTTTTCTTACTGCAAACTTAAAAATGGGGTTTTTAAGTTCATAGTTATAAGTAGAACCATCGACAAGCCCTACAACTTTATCGCTATCGTAAAGATCGAGCATAAATTGTGCCATTTGTTTTGCAGTGTGGAATTTCGGTACAACATTATCGTATTGGAATTCATCAATATCAAATGAACGCTTTGCAAATTCTGTTTCAGTTGCAGCTGGAGCTAAAACTTTTGCTTGCAGTTTTGCGCCTTGTTCCCTCAATTCGTGAGACAACCCTTCTGTAAATGCACTTACGTAGAATTTCGTAGCACAGTACGTAACAGCGTTAGCAACAATCGTGTATCCACCGCCCGATGAAACGTTAATAAGCTGTGTTCCATCAACCATGGAATAATCTCGAACGAAAAGAGAAGAAAGTATCGTTAGTGCTTCTATATTGACATGCAACATCTTCTCTATTTTATTTAAATTTTGTTTGGCAATTGAAGCGAAATTACCAAAACCTGCGTTGTTAATCCACGTTTCAATTTGAAAAGTTTGTAGGCTTTCATAAAGCTTATAAACATTTTCTGTGATGGACAAATCCGTTCTTCGAATGACAACATCCAATTCTGGATTCATTTCGTTAATTTTTAATTTTAATCTGTCTAATTCTTCTTGTCTTCTAGCTACAAGTATTAAGTTCTTTCCGCGAGATGCAAAGGCTAAAGCTGCTTCATAACCGATTCCAGAACTTGCACCAGTAATAACAGTGTATTTCATATAAAATCCCCCTAAGTTCAAATGAATTTATTATAGTTAGATTTTATTTGTTAGAGTATACTCTAAGTCAAATGTTTTTTTATAAATTTGATAAGGTCGTAAAATATATGAGGGTAAGTATGTGGAGGGAGTTAGAGTATGTACACAATTAGCGAGGTGGCTAAATTAATAGGAGTAAGCACTCATACATTACGTTATTATGAAAAGGAAAATATATTAATTGCAAATCGTAATACAAATGGAAATAGAGTGTATGATGAATCACATATAACATGGTTGCAGTTTGTAATGAAATTAAAACAAACGCAAATGCCAATAGCGAAAATAAGGGAATACGCCAGGTTATATTTAGAAGGAGAGCATACAACTGAAGCCCGTTTACAGCTCCTAGAAGATCATAGGAAATCTATTCAAGATCAAAGAGAAAACTTAGTAATTACAGAGAAGATGCTTGAGAATAAAATTATTGCATACAAGGCCTCTTTGGAAAATAAATAGAAAACAAAATCCGCTCCTTAGTTATAGGATAAACATGGATTTGATCTCATAGTGTGTTGGCAAATAAAAAAGAGCAGCTAGCAAAAGCTAACTGCTCTATTCAAGGGATCTCTCCAAGGGGGAGTGGAGAAAATATTATGTTACTAGCAGTATTGACAGATTATTAGGAAATATACAAATCTGATGAAAGAAATTTTAAATAAACTTTCGGCATTGACAGTTTTTAAAATATTCATGTACAATATATATGAATGACATTCAGTCATTTCCTGTGAAAGCGTGTAGTTAGTTTGGAAACGGAACAAATATAAATGGTAAATGAGGATGATAGTTGTTTATATAATAGTAGTGATGAAGGAGTATATTTTTTTAAAACAAAAATGACTGATAGTCAGTCATAAGAGGTGAGAGGTATGAAGAATAGAGCTTGGTTATATGTCATATTAACATGCATCTTTGAAATTTTTTGGGTGTTTGGTTTTAATACGGCCGATACTTGGTGGCATTGGATTATTATTTTAGGCGTTATCGCTGTTGATTTTCACTTCCTTTCTAAAGCGTGTGAACATCTTGCAACAGGGACTGTATATGCCATTTTTGCCGGAGCTGGTACGGTAGGTACTTTCTTAATGGATGTATTCCTTTTCGGCGGAAGTTTTAGTGTAGGGAAATTATTCTTTATCGTGATGGTTGTAGCCGGCGTTATCGGTTTAAAACTAGCTGATAATAAAGAAGAAATTATGGAAGGAGCTGCTTAAGGATGGGTTGGTTTTTCGTATTTTGTGCTGCAATTAGTGAAATAGTCGGTGTGATCGGTCTAAAAATGTATAGTAAAGATAAAACGTTAGCAAATGGTGCACTTTATATAGGTGGGTTTGCTACATCCTTCGCATTCTTGTATACATCTTTCTTATTTTTACAAGTAAGTGTCGCGTATGCAGTTTGGATTGGTATCGGAACAGCAGGTGCCGTTTTATTAAACATGTTCTTGTTTGGTGAGTCGAAAAGTAAAGCACGTATCATTAGTGTAGCTCTTATTGTATGTGGAGTGACAGGGTTAAAGGCTCTTTCTTAAAGGTATTTGGTGTTTTTATCTCCTGATTTTTGGTTAGGAGATTTTATTATGAAAAAAATGATTTCCTCGCAAAGTTCACTATCATTGACAGTACAATCGATTATCTTATAAAATGAGTGACAGTCATTCAATACGCGTGTGAAAGGGTTTAGATGATGAATAAAAAAGAGAAAATTGTCTATGCAGCTATTGAAGTGTTTCAGGAAAAGGGCGTTGAAAAAACGAAGATTTCTGATATCGTGAAATTGGCTGGCATTGCACAAGGAACTTTCTATTTATATTTTCCTTCTAAGTTATCTGTTATGCCTGCAATAGCAGAAGTGATGGTTGAGAAGATGATCCTTGCAGTGAAAGAAAAAGTGCAAAATGATGCGCCTTTTTCAAATAAAGTTACGCAAGTAATAGATGCGGTGTTTCACTTCATAGCGGAATATCGTGAAATACAAGCTTTAATGTATGCAGGTCTTGCATCTACGGAACATATAAAAGAATGGGAAGCTGTGTATGAGCCTCTTTATATGTGGCTAAGTGAATTTTTAAGTGGGGCGAAAGAAGCTGGTGAAATTCGTGATTCGGTTCACGCAGAGCGAACAGCGAAGTTATTTATCGCTCTAGTTGAATCAGCAGCAGAACAAGTATATTTATATGATCATAAAGATGATGAGCAAGTTGAGCTACAAAAGGCAGAAGTACTAGATTTTTTAACACATGCATTACATATAAAGAAATAGTGAGATGAACCTGTCTGAGAAGGTAGGTTCATTTTTGAGGAAAACTGAATGATAGTCATTCACCTAATGCGTATGTATGTGTGGAAGGATACAGTGAAATTCTAACGAGTAGGGGCATCTCTACTCATGATTAGCCCACAAATAGCAGGATAAAGAAAAAGCTTCTTGGGCATTATTTTTTTGAGGGGAGCTTACGGGAAGAGGTGTTGAAAGTGAAGAAACCGATAAAAGAACAAAAGATGGTATTGGTCATTCTTTTGAGTAATATATTTATCGCTTTTTTAGGGATTGGATTAATCATTCCGGTTATGCCGTCCTTTATGAATGATATGGGTTTAACAGGTAAGACGATGGGATATCTCGTTGCAGTGTTTGCAATGGCTCAGCTTATTGCTTCACCTATTACAGGCCGATGGGTCGATCTTTACGGTAGGAAGAAAATGATCATCATTGGATTATTTATTTTTGGTGTTTCAGAGCTTCTGTTTGGATTAGGAACAGATGTATGGATGCTATATGCAGCGAGGGTGTTAGGCGGAATTAGTGCTGCGTTTATTATGCCTGGTGTTACTGCATATGTTGCGGATATTACATCTATGCAGGAACGTCCAAAGGCGATGGGATATTTATCTGCTGCTATTAGTACCGGCTTTATTATAGGTCCTGGAATCGGCGGATTTATTGCAGAATACGGTATACGTGTGCCGTTTTTCGTTGCAGCAGCAATTGCTTTTATAGCATGTGTAATTTCGATCTTTATTTTAAAAGAACCGTTAACGAAAGAGGAGCTTGCAGAGATTTCTTCTAATACGAAAGAATCAAGCTTTATTGGTGATTTAAAGAAATCATTACATCCAATGTATGCAATCGCATTTATTATCGTATTTGTACTTGCGTTTGGTTTATCAGCGTATGAAACTGTGTTTAGTCTGTTTTCTGATCATAAGTTTGGATTTACACCGAAAGATATTGCAGCAATTATTACAATTAGTTCAATCTTTGGGGTAGTTGTGCAAGTATTTATGTTTGGTAAATTGGTTGATATATTCGGTGAAAAAGTGTTAATTCAAATATGTTTAATTGTAGGTGCAGTATTAGCGTTCGTTTCAACTGTAGTCTTTAATTATTGGATTGTACTTCTCGTTACGTGCTTCATTTTCCTTGCATTTGATTTACTTCGTCCAGCTTTAACGACGTTTTTATCAAAAGCAGCTGGAAAAGAGCAAGGGTTCGTTGCTGGTATGAATTCGACTTATACGAGCTTAGGAAATATCGCAGGACCAGCGATGGGCGGAATATTATTTGATATGAATATTCATTATCCATATGCCTTTTCAGGAGTTGTTTTAATAGTTGGTCTTGCTATTACATTTATGTGGAGAGAGAAACAGTTGGCTGAAAGTTTTGCGAAGTAATAAAACCCCTTACGACGGTAAGGGGTTTTTGTTTTATAAGCTTAATCCAAACCGTTTTAATTCAATAAATATCCCCTCTAATTGCTTTCCTTTATCCGTTAATGTGTACTCTACACGAGGCGGAACTTCTGGATATACTTTTCTCGTTATAATGCCTTGAGACTCTAATTCTTTTAGTCGAAGCGATAATGTTTTTGGACTAATACCATCCATTGATTTTTGTAAATCACTAAAGCGTAATGTTCCTTCGATAAGAAGATCACGAATGATTAAAAATGTCCATTTCGTACGAATTACATCAAGCGTTTTAGCGATAGGACAAGGTATGCCAGGTAAACCTTTCGTTAATTCAACTGAATCTATATTGTTCATGGAACTAGCCTCCATAAAATTTTTTTGGCTGAATTTTCTTTATAGTATCACATAACTATACTTTTGGTAACTATATGAAAAAAATATCACTACTTCCATAAAGGAAGTTAGTGCATATACAATAGCAATACGAAATACAAAGGGTTTAGATGAGGAGGAGGTGATTTTCATGGGGATAAAAAAGTTGTTTAGATTCCTTAGTTTGTTTGTTGTTTGTATTGTACTTGTAGCATGCGGCGTGGAAGAAAAAACGGAAGTCCAGTTATTAAAAGAAATGCCAAAGCCAAAAGCGATGACAATTGATCCCTCATTAAGTCAAAAGGAGGCGACCGAAATGGTTCATGCAGCGCAGCGTTTTTATGCATTTTGGGATACAGGTAAAGAGGAGCTTATTCCGCAGACTGTTACTGAAAATTTTTTCGATCATACATTGCCGAAAGGGCGACCACAAGGCACGGAAGGATTAAAATTTGCGGCGCAAAATTTTCGTAAAATCGTTCCTAATATACATTGCGAAATTGAAGATTTATTAGTCGTTGGTGATAAAGTAACAGCTCGTCTTTCTTTTACAGGAACGCATAACGATAAAAAAATCGATTTTTTTGCAATTGATATTTTACATGTAAAAGACGGAAAGATTACAGAAGACTGGCATTTAGAAGATAATCTTACGCTGAAACAACAACTTGGGTTAATAGCTGAGGAGTAAATTATATAGGGGAGAGAAAAGTGATGAAAAATATATTTATTATAAATGGACATGAAAAATACGGTACGAAAGAAGGACGATTAAATAAAACGTTAGTTGATTATATGGTAACGGTATTAAGTGAGAAGCATCATGTGAAAACAACAACGATTCAAGATGGCTATAGTATTAAAGAAGAACAAGAGAAGTTTTTATGGGCTGATGTGGTGATTTATCAAACGCCAATTTATTGGTTTAGTGTACCGGGCTTATTTAAAACGTATATGGATGAAGTGTATGAATACGGTTTGTTCTTTAAAGGTGCAGATGAATATGGAACAGGTGGTTTATTAACAGAGAAAGAGTATATGTTCTCTACAACTTGGAATGCACCTGAAAATTCTTTTGGAGATAAGACGAAGTTCTTTGAAGGGGAAAGTCTAGAATCAACGCTTAGTCATTTACACCGCGTGCAGAAGTTTCTTGGTATGAGCCCGTTAAAGAGCTTTGCTTGTTATGATGTGGTGAAGAATCCGGATATTGAGCAGTATTTATTGAACTTGAAAGATCATTTAGATGGAGTAATTAAATAATAGTTTATACTTGTATGTGAAGAAGGTACTACTAAGGATGTAGTACCTTCTCCTTTTATAAAAACTCATACTTTAATACGTAGATGGCTGTATCCATAACTTCGCAAAATTTGCCCAGCCGAATGAATCAATTGTTACATTTTTTAAAGCAGAAGGATATGTTTTTCTTTTTAAAACGTGATAATTAAATAAAATGATTTGTTCTGTTTGTAAAAATTCTTCGATCTCATACATGAGCTCATAGCGCTTCTCTTTATTTTCTTCTAATAAAAAGGTATCAAGTAAGCAGTTAATTTGTTTTTCATAGTGCGGGTCCATGAACCGATTTACGAAGCAACTTTTATTTTTAAATACATTTAAGAATGCAAGTTCATGATCGGCAGCAAATACTTCTCCCATGAAAATAATATCGGCATGTTGATCGATAGAACGGTTCATATAATCTGAAACGAGAAAGGGGTGAAGCTCTACTTGTATACCTAAACTTTCACATCGTTCTTTTAGGAAATATGCATCATTTGCACTATCTTTAAATGCGAAGAAATAAATGTGTATCGTTTCTCCATTATAGGTGCTCTTCTTTAAATACTCTTTCGCTTTTTTTAAAGAGTAGGACCTTGTAGGACTTTTGCGGCTTCTTTCAGGGAAAAAGCTTGATGCAGCAATTGTCCGTCTGCCTTCTATGCTACGAAGTATCGTTTCAACGTCATATAGTTCTCTCCAAGCCTTTCGAAAGTAAATGTCGTGATGAGGACCAGGTTTTGTAAAGTTGAAGCCAGCATAAATACAACCTATTTCTTCTATTTGTATATTGTGTCTTTCATTTTTCTCTTCATTTGGTAGTTCATAATCAGCATCGATTTGTACATGATCAGGAATACCCCAAAATTCAATACGGTCTAATAAAGCGCGCTCTTTAAAATAATGAGTGAACGCTTCGAGCACGATATTATCTTCAGAGTAATGAGCAAGTTTGAAAGGTCCAGTACCTATGTAATGATGATTTTGGATACTCACATCACGCGGTAAAATTGCTAATTGTATGGAACTTACATAGTGTAAGAAAAATAAATTTGGTTTTGCTAAATGAAATCGAATTTGCAGTGGTGATGGCGTTTCAATTTGAACAATTTCTTCTGTTAACCATTCAAAAGGAGAGTGAACTTCTTTTAGTCTTTCAAATGAAAATTGTACATCTTTAGAAGTTAAAACTGTTTCGTTATGAAAATGAATGTCCTTTCGTAAATAAAAAGTCCACGTCAGCCCGTCTTCACTTAATTCCCACGTATGCGCAATGTGTGGCTCCATTTTTTCCGTAACATCGTTATAAACGACTAACGTATCAAAAATTTGACTTGTAAGATGGCTTTCTGTAGTTACAGCCACAAAAGCTGGATCTAAGGGGAATATCTTTCTCGATATAGGAATCTTTAATATGTCGTACATATCATTTGAAGGTTCGTATCCAAAATGATGATGTAGTTTATTTTCTATCTTTTTTTGAAGTGCAAGGGGTAGGGGTTCTTTTAAAAGAAGAAAGATATCTTTTAATTTTTCTTGCGCTAACAGTTCATCTGTATAGGACTCAATCGCTTCTACGAAATTATGTATAAATAGAATTTCCGTTTTATTCCCGCGGCCTCGCCCTGGAGTCCAGCTAATTAATTGCTCCTCGCTCATTTTCTTTAATAAAATCTTTACGTTTTTCGTACTGCAATATAAAGCATCCGCTAATTCTTGTAAGCTATTTCGCATATGCTGTTGATCTTGTGCATGTAGTCTTAGTCTAATGTAATAGTCCATAATTTTCATATATACACTTCCTTCTATCATAAAAGGGGAAACTCTTTAGAATATTCTAACCTTTTTCTTCCTTTTTTTCAAAGTAAAATAAATAAGCATAAGGAGGGGGAAACAATGGGATTTTGGAGTATGCATCGAAATATAAAGATTAGAATTATAACTTCGTTTTTAACACGTACTGTGTCCACGATGATTTTTCCATTTATGGCGATTTATTTTTCAATAAAGTTAGGTAGTGCGATTGCTGGTGCGTTACTACTTATTAATGTCATAGCTTCGTTAGTAATTGGTTTATACGGTGGATATGTTGGAGACCGGCTTGGTCGTAAAAAGGTGATGATTATCGGTCAAAGTATACAAGTCATTTCCATTGCTTGTATGGGAGTTGCGAATTCGGATTATGTAGATTCACCTTGGTTAACATTTATCTTTATGCTAGTGAATAGTTTAGGATCTGGACTTATGAATCCTGCGACAGAGGCGATGTTAATTGATGTGAGTACACCTGAGAATCGAAAAGTGATGTACAGTATTAACTACTGGGCAATTAATTTATCCATTGCGATTGGAGCGATATTTGGAGGGCTACTATTTGAAAACTATAGATTACAATTGTTTATCGTATTAACAGTAGTTGCAATTATTACTTTATATGTGATGGCTGTATATATGGAAGAGGTGTATGTAGCTAGAAAAACAGTAGAAAAGAAAAATGTATTAAAAGATATGGCAGATAGTTATAAAGTCGTAATGAAAGATAGAGCGTTTTTAATTTTTTGTGCAGCAAGTATATGTACGTTATCGTTAGAGTTTCAAGTTAATAATTATTTAGGGGTACGTTTGCAGCAGGAATTTGATACGGTGCACTTTTTCTTTGGGAATGGTGTTACGTTTGATTTAACAGGTATTCGAATGATGAGCTGGATTTCAGCAGAGAATACAATTTTAGTTGTGTTATGTTCGGCGCTTCTTATTAAAATGTTGAAAAGCTTCAACGATTTGAAAATCTTATATGTAGGTTTATTCATTTATACAATTGGATTTACAATACTCGGAACGAGCAATAGTTTATGGATTTTATTAATTGCAGGACTTTTCCAAACGGTAGGCGAGATGATGTATGTGCCAGTGCGTCAATCTATTATGGCAGATATGGTGCCAAATGAGGCGAGAGGTTCATATATGGCGATTAACGGAATGGTCTTTCAAATGGCAAAAATGAACGGGGCATTAGGTGTTATGCTAGGTTCATTTCTTGCATCTTGGGGCATGAGTGCTCTGTACTTTATCGTTGGTATGAGCAGTATTTTATTATTTATGAAAGCGATAGGGAAAGAGAAGTATGAGGGGGAGGTTTCTCAAATTGGATAAAACGATATGAAAAGCGATGCTAGAAATCGCTTTTCATATGGCTTTTAAAACGGATCAACTTCAGCTAAATTTGGAGTGGTGCTCGGTTGTAGTAAAAGATTTTTTAACGTTCCTACTTCAGAAAGAGTGACTAATATGTAGCCACTAATCAGTACAATAAGTCCGATGACACGTAACGTTTGTAAGGTTACTTCATTAGTATTCGTTTCCGTTGGATTTGGGGGCGTTGAAGGTGGATTGTTATTCATAAATAAGGCTCCCATCTTTTGTATTTATATATGTGTAAAAGCATGATTTAACTTATGGATAGGAATGATATAGTCATTTTCACTATATGAGAACTGCCTATGAAAAGTGATTAGAAATTTTGGGACGAAAAAAGGAGGTATCCAAAAGATTATTAAAACTGAACTTTTGGATTCCCTTCTTTTTATGTATCCCGCTATTTGTGGAGGTCGGATTTCCTGTAAACGACCAGTTGGTGAGGGCTGATTAATTATTTTCATGTAAATAAAAGGAGGTTAGTTAACCAAAGTAGCTATCCTAATATACGCAACGATTCTTCAATAAACGCTGGGATATCCTCCGGTTGTCTACTTGTTACTAGCTGATTTTGGCATACGACTACTTCTTTGTCGTGAAAGTTTCCGCCAGCATTTTTCAAATCGACTTCAATAGATGTATATCCAGTTACATCACGTCCTTCAAGTGTTTGTGCAGTGATAAGTAGCTGAGGTCCATGACATATAGCAAAAACAGGTTTTTTCGTATCCATAAATGCTTTGCTAAAGCGAACAAACCGTTCATCTGCACGAAGTATATCTGGGGAAAATCCGCCTGGTATGAAGAGGGCATCAAAGTTCTCTGGAGAAACATCATCGATACCTTTATCAATTACGACTTCAGTTTTTCCTTGTTTACCGTGTACCGTTTTCCCTTTTTCAGTTTCAATAGTTGTTAATTCATATCCCTTTTGTTTAAAAGCTTCTGCTGGCTCTGTATATTCTGTGTCCTCGAAATAATCTGTTATTAAAGTAGCAATTTTTTTACTCATTCTCATTCGCTCCTTACATTATATTGTCGGTTCCAGAATCGTCTTTGAGCAATTCGTCGTATTGTCTATTTCCTTTTAAATTTCTAATCCCCCCAGTTCGTTTCCCTTGTTAATTTAGTACATACCCTTTTTATTAGGACGTAAACATGTATTATCATTTTTTTATGTAAAAATCATAAAAATATCGATTGTGCCGGTGATTCTTGTTTGAGAAGGAAAAATAAAAAAGCTAAGGAGAGAATTTATTCTCTCCTTAGCTTTTAAGATAATTCTTTTCGTTAAAACGAGGAAACGCGTTGCTTCGTTTTTGGTACAATAATAAATTTGATCCAAAGTAACCCGATAATCATAATGATAAGGCTATGTAAAAATTGACCTGTAGCAATGAGTATAACAATTGAAAATACAATGAGTTGAATGCTTAGCAATATAAAGATTAAGTGAAGAAATTGATTCATTCGTTTCTCAGTATCAATTGGATATAATGCTACAATAATATTTCCCGAAAAATATTTCCATAGGGAACGGAGCTGCATAGAGATCATATATAGAACGATATATGCGATAGCGCCTTTTGCGTATATGTTTGGTATAAAATATAAGGCGAAGGCACCAATTAGCCCTAAACGAATATATATACCAAAATAATCATTCCCGCGTAAAAAAGCTAGTGTATGTAAATAGAAGAAAGTTGCTCGTTTTTTATGTAATAAAGGTTCAATCCAAGTTGTAAGCCATTTTCTTTTATTTACTTGCTTATTTAGTTGCGGAACATCGGTGAATATGCTAGCAAATTGATAAAAACGAACGTTCATTTTTTCTTCTTGCACGATTATGTAATCCCACGGTACTCGTTTTGTAGGCTGCTTTTTCGTATATAGAAGCAGGAAAGCAAGCAGTAAAAGTAATCCCCCTAATATGAGAATGTTTGCTGAGTAAAACAGCATGTAAATAATGAGTGCGTTACAAGTAATACGAATGATAAGCCAGATGCTTTTTTCATGACTATCACGCCACATCCAATGTATGTACATATTCCAAGCTTTCGCAATCATTAAAACGATAAAGATTGTACATAAGAAAGGTACAGTTACTTGCAATGATTGCAGCGCAAGTGGAACGAGAATAAGGAACGTAAATAATAATGGGAAAAGCTGAATGATATAATTGTATAGAAGAGATTTTTTGAAATAAGATGTTAATTTCTCTTCTAAGGCAAGCAAATAGACAGCATCAGGTTTTTGAATAAATGTACGGATCGGGCATCTCGTTATAATGAATGTAAGTACAATCGTGATGAGTAGTAAAGATATTCCTTTAGAAGGAGATGCTTTTAGAAACTGAGCATAGTAGTATGCACCAACACATGAAATAAAGATAAAGCTATATAGTAAACCGTTAATCATACGTGCAAAGTATGTAATGATATTTTGCATATGTTGTTGGAAGCGGCTGCTCCATAGTGATTCAATTGACATGTTTTTCACCTCTTTGTTCTATTATATATGTTTTACAAAAGAAAAAACGAGCAAATTGCGTTATGCAACTTGCCCGTTTTTCTTTTCGTTATTTTTTTTCTGATCACGATTCATTAATGGATAGAAGGCAAAGCCGATTACGAATAAACCAATTCCGAGAAGGAATGTTTTTATATCGGCTGCTCCTGTTTTAATAACCCATAGTGCGTAGCAAAGTGCAATCACTGCGACTATACCATCTGTAATTCTTGCCCGCATTTCATTTTTATACGTTTCACCAGTTGCGACTAGTTTTAACTGGAAGATTGGTGAAACGAGATATGGAATGAGGTAGGCCAGTGTTGATACGGTAATAACGAATGTATAAGCTTCCGCAATGGTTCCTGATAATGTTGAGAATAAGAACACTTGCGACATAATATTTGTTAATCGTAATGAGTAAATTGGACTTCCTTTTTTATTTGTTTTTGTGAAGAAGGAAGGGAAGAAGCCTTCTTTTGCTGCTTGATATGGTACTTCTGAGCTTAATAAAATCCAGCCTAAGATAGAACCGAACAGGGAAGTAAGAGCAAGTAATGCCATCAGTTTCCCGCCGCCATGACCCATTGCAGCATTTAGTGCGTCTGCTAAAGGACGTTCAGAAGTTTGTAATTTATCAATGTGAAGTACACCCATTGTTAAAATTGTAATTCCTAAGTAAATCGCAACTGTAATAAGTAATCCAGCAACTGTTGCGCGTTTTACCGTTTTTGGAGAAACAGCACGGTTTGATAAAAGAACCGCTGATTCAATTCCTATAAATGCCCAAAGCGTCGTAAGAGCAGCTAAGTTTACTTGTGAAAGAAGGCCGTGTGATACACCTGATTTATCGATCATCGGTGTGTACCATTGTCCAAACTTAGAAGCTTCGAATGCAAATAACGTAACGACGATGAATAATAGGAATCCAGTTACTTTCGTTGTTGTTGCTAAGAAGTTTAACTTTCCAGCTCCGCTTACACCGTTTGTTAATATAATATGAGTTCCCCAAAGTAAGATGGAACAAATCGTAAATGTAATTAGTTTTCCGACTTCTACATTAAAAGAACCGATTGAAAATAGTAGTCGTGTATCTTTCATAATTGGGAAGAAGAGCGATAAATATCCCGCAAATGATGTAATGATGGCAACGTTACTTGCCCAGTTTGCAACCCAATATCCCCATACCATACTGAAACCAGCCATTTTTTTCTTTTTTGGTGTTGAGAATAAAGCATATGCATGACTTTGTGGTCCTGTCGTTAAATCAGGACGACGAATTGCTAAATTACCGAAAACAAGAGCTAGCATTAAAACACCAAACCCTGTTGTTAACCAAGCTAAAGTGACACCGAGAGGGCTTGCTGTTTGTGCCAACGTACTTGGCACCATGAAAATACCAGCACCAACCATGTTACCGACAACGAAAGCTGTTAGTACCCAAAAGCCCCATTTTTTTTGTTGCATAGAAAATACCTCCAAAGTTAGTATAACCAAGTCAAGCGAGGAGATATGTATGTCTTCCTGAGTCAGGAAGAGAAGTCCCAAACAAAACAAAAAAAGCACGTAATTTGCCGCTACATGCTTTCTATCTTATAAGAAACCCACGACATACCTCTCGATAGCTCTCCACAAACGAAACGTTTGTGACAGTTCTGCACTTATTAAATAGCAGACCCAGCAAGCGTGCATGGTGGACACGGGCTTACTTCGGCAATCATTCCTTTCTCATTCGTTCATCAATGCCACTACATCTCCTGAAATGATACTCTTAATGACTGCAACCTCTACCTCACCGAGATACGAATGAGGATTTAAATATTAATTTAACGTATTTAAGAGTAACAAATGAATTTTTATACGTCAATGGATATAGTAATAATCAGATTATAGAGAAGAGTTTGTGATTAAAAGTAAGAGGGATTATTATGTAATATTGAATTTTCATAATATAATAAATGTTATTAGCGCTAGATGATTGAAAAGGGGATGAAGTATATGTCTGTATGTCATAAACATTCAGTAATAGGTGTGTTAGATTCGGGAGTTGGGGGATTAACAGTTGCGAGCGAAATTATAAGACAATTGCCTAAAGAGAGCATTTATTATATTGGTGATAATGAGCGTTGTCCGTATGGGCCAAGAAGTGTAGAAGAGGTACAATCTTTCGTATTTGAAATGGTTGAGTTCCTCAAACAGTTTCCATTAAAAGCTCTAGTTGTAGCATGTAATACTGCTGCAGCGGCTGCATTGACCGCGCTGCAAGAAGCACTTTCTATTCCGGTTATTGGCGTTATACATCCAGGAGCAAGAGCGGCAATTAAAGTGACAAAGAAAGGGGAAATCGGAGTAATTGGAACTGTAGGTACGATAAAATCTAATATGTACGAAAAAGCATTGCATGAGCTTGATACATATTTGAAAGTGCATAGTCATGCGTGCCCGACTTTAGCTACAGTTGTAGAAAATCAATTAGAACATACAGCATATGTAACCGAGCAAGTGAAACAAGCTTTACTGCTATTAACGAAAGAAGATATAGATACGCTAATTCTCGGATGTACGCATTATCCACTTTTAGAGTCCTATATTAAAAAGGAACTAGGAGAAGATGTAACGATTATTAGTTCTGCGGAAGAAACAGCGATAGAGTTAAGCACAATTTTGCAGCACAAAGGAATTCTGTCTGACAATTTGAATCCGGAGCATCGATTTTTTACAACAGGCTCTGTTTCATCATTTGAACATATTGCTGAGAGGTGGTTAGGGTATCAAATTTTTGTGGAACGTGTACATTTGCCGATGAAAAATGCGCGTATGTATAATTAGGATGTATTAAATTACTTTTTTAATAAATGAGGTTCGTTTCATAAGAAGGAAAGAATAAGCTTTTAATTGAAGTGTTTAAGGGCAGTTCAATTAAAGGGGAGATTGGATTATGGAATTATCAAGGTCTCAATTATTTGCTTTAGAGTATATTTCAAAATATGCAGAGAACGAAAAACGTGAGGCTAAAGCAACAATTAATCATATACTTAACATGTGTAATATTACAGATGAAATATTTGAAGAAGCTGTCGCTAACTTGAAATCTCATGCAAGGATTGCTTTACACTTTCATCCAGACAGACTCGATTCGAGTATGAAAAGTGTTGCTGAAGCATTGTTTGAACAAGGAATATATAAAAGTCAGTTTGAAACATTGCTATCTAACGGAAGCGTATCTGCTTATCCTGGCGGTGAACGTGACCTTTGGGAACAGAGAATATTTGGAGGAGCATATCAACTTGAAGGTGTAACGAATGATCAACGCCAAAGTATGGGGCGCTAAATTTGATGTTACATCCAGATGGGCCGGCTCCGCGTTTTGGATCCTGTTATTTTCTCTTATCTCCAAAAGTTTCTTATCGCTCTACATATACGTATTTAGATTCGCATCAAGATCCAAAAGAAAAGGGGACTTATGAGGAGTTTGATATGATTCTAGCTGCTCTTTTGGAAGAGACATTCGTAAGAGAGTGTGCAATTGGTGAAGGGAATTTGACTCCAACAAGATTAGTTAATCATTTACTGGCTAACCTGGAAAGGCCGTTTATAGATGTAGTAAACAAAGAGTCAGCCCGTAACCTTAATCATTATATTGAAGCACAGGTTCATGGAGATATTTCTCTTAAAGAAGACGTGGAAGCTCTTGTTGTAGATCCTTCATTTAAAGGTACGGATGTAGGAAGAACTTTAGAAGAAATTTGCCTGAAGTATGCTATTGATTTGTATTGGCACACAGGTTTTGTACTTATGGTAGACGACGTTCCTATGGATTTTAGAGGTTCAAAAATGCCATCTTTAGCAAGACGCATTGCACGGAATCATTGTATCGATGCAAATATAATCGGTTCTGCTGTAGCGGATTTGAAACGCAATCCATTATCTTGGAGTGATCGTGGAACTTATGAAGAAGTGCTTCAGGAATTAAAATTATTATGGCATGTTTTAGTTCGATTTGGAAAACCAAATCGAAAGTAGAACGAAATACTCCGTTTTTAGGAAGTATCTATATAAAAAAGAAGCTGATCTAAAATTAGATCAGCTTCTTTGTATAAGATTAAACTAAGTTTAATACAGTTACTTTTTCACGTGTCATAGACTCAAGGCTCTTACGAATACCTTGTGCGCCCATACCTGAACCTTTTACACCGATGAATGGGAAGTGGTCAGGACCGCGCTCTGTGCGTCCGTTAATTTGAACAGAACCAGTTTCGATTTTGTTAGCAATTGCAAATGCTTTGTTAATGTCTTTAGTGAAGACACTTGCTTGCAGACCGAACTCTGATTTGTTAGCAATTTCAATTGCTTGCTCATCTGAAGAAACACGGATGATTGGAAGGATTGGGCCAAATGGCTCTTCCCAAGCAACTTTCATTTCTTCAGTTACGTGGTCGATTAATGTTGGGTAAATTAAGTTACGCTCACGTTTGTTACCGATAACAATCGTAGCACCTTTTTCCACAGCGTCGTCAACTAAACCTTGAACGAAGTCAGCAGATTTATCGTCGATTAATGGAACGATTGTGCTGTCTTGTTCTGGAGATCCAACTGAGAGTTCAGCTACTTGCGCTTTTAATAAGCCAACAAGCTCGTCTGCTACGTTTTCGTGTACAAGTACACGCTTAATAGCTGTACAACGTTGACCAGAGTAAGAAAATGCACCGCTTACGATATGGTTTGCAGCATCTTGTAAGTCAGCATCTTCACGAACGATACCAGGGTCTTTACCACCAAGTTCTAATACAAGTGGAATCATTGCAGCTTTTTTCGCTAAATGTTTACCTGTGTTTGTACCACCTGTGAACGATACCATATTGATGCCTTCGTGTTCTACTAAGTAGTCACCAATTACAGAACCGCGTCCTGTCGCTACATTCACAAGACCTTTTGGAAGGCCAGCTTTATGAAGTGCTTCCACCATTTTAATACCGCTAATTGCACCTTGAGTTGCTGGTTTGAAAATAACAGCGTTACCCATAATTAATGCTGGCGCAAGTTTTGCAGCAGATAAGTTTACTGGGTAGTTAAACGGTGCGATTGCTAATACAACACCAAGTGGTGCACGTTGGATAATCGCAAGTTTAGATTTTGTACCGCCCGGGAAGCTATCGCCCATCATGCTTTCTCCGTGCATATGTAAAGCTTCTTCGATTGTGTAACGAATGAAGTCAGCTGTACGAACAACTTCTTTCTTAGCATCTTTATATCCTTTACCGACTTCTTTCATAATGATATCGGCAATTTCATCTTGCATATTTACGAGCTCATCAGCCCATTTATATAAGTATTTTGCGCGATCTTGTAGAGAAGCTTCCGCCCATGATTTTTGAGCTTCTTTTGCAGATGCAATTGCTTCATCTACTTCTCCGCGAGTAATTGCTTGTACTTGTCCAATTACTTCGTGTAAGTATGGAGATGGAATTTCGATTGTTTCTCCTGAAGAGCTTTCTCTCCATTCTCCGTTTAAATAAAATTTGTACGTATTGCTAGTTGTCATGATTAGTCCTCCTAAAATAGCAACTTGTAAGAGTGAGTATAAGGTGATTGTAGGGGGTTTGATAACATTTTTCAAATGAAATGTTTGTGAAAACGATTTCTTATTTCTTTTTTATTTTGTATGCCCTTTCTTACAGAACATTCCCTTATTTCAAAATGATGTAGCGTATATTTTCGTTCAGTCTGTAAAAAAATAATTGACAGAATACTCAATAAAGTTGTAAGATTATAAATGGAAAATAAATGAAGGGGGTGTGCGTAATGATTGTAATCGTAAATGTAATGGGCTTAGCTCTGTTAAATGGCAGAAAACATTCATATCATTACGCAACCCGTACGGATATATAGGGCATCTTTGTCTTATAAAAAGCGTACGTTGCGTATATCGTAACGTACGCTTTTTATGCATTTTTGTGCATATCGTCAAGCGGCGGTATGCTTTTTTTTGTTTATTTTCCATGTTACTAAATAAAATTTTGGAAGGTGGAAAAATGTGATGAGATTGTATGGGTTACGAAATGTAAATGTGATGGGTCTGGATAGTGGATAAAGAAACGAGAGGTAAACGAGAATGAGAAGGGAGAGGTTATATTGTTTTCAGTATTACTAAAGTTAAGATGGTTTTTTAAAGAACATTGGAAGAGATATAGTATCGCCATTGGTGCACTTTTAATTGTAAATATAGTTGAAGTTATTCCCCCGAAAGTACTCGGGGTTACGATTGATAATATAAAAACAGGAACGTTATCAAACGAAGCTATTATACAGTCTATTCTTATTTTAATAGGGGTCACGATCGTTGGATATGGTCTCACTTTCGTTTGGCAGCATCAATTGTTTGGCGGTGCATTCGTACTTGAGAAAACGATGCGCTCTAAATTTATGGGCCATTTACTTAAAATGACGCCGACTTTTTACCAAAAAAATCGTACTGGCGATTTAATGGCGAGAGCGACAAATGATTTAAAAGCAATCGCTATGACAGCTGGTTTCGGTATATTAACGCTCGTGGATTCGAGTTTATATATGCTTACGATTGTCTTTATGATGGGATTTACAATTAGTTGGGAGCTTACATTTGCGGCACTTATACCGCTTCCGATTATGGCATATGCGATGAATATATATGGAAAGAAATTGCATGAAAGATTTACAGTTGCGCAAGATGCATTCGGTGACATGAACGATAAAGTATTAGAATCGATCGCTGGTGTGCGCGTTATTCGCGCGTATGTACAAGAGAACGCAGATCAGGAAAGATTTCATCATTTAGGAGATGACGTCTACGAAAAGAATATGAAGGTAGCAAGAATCGATGCACTATTCCAACCAACTGTGAAAATGCTTGTTGGTCTTAGTTATTTAATTGGTTTAGTGTACGGTGCATATCTTGTATTTCAATCAAAGGTGACGCTTGGGGAACTCGTTTCATTTAACGTGTATTTAGGGATGATGATTTGGCCGATGTTCGCAATTGGCGAATTAATCAATGTTATGCAAAGAGGAAATGCTTCATTAGACCGTGTAAATGAAACGTTAGCTTATGAACCAGATGTAAAGGATCCGAAACATCCAAAGCTTGTACAAGAGCCGGATTATATTCAGTTTGATGATGTTACCTTTTCATATCCTTCATCAACTGAAACAAATTTAAAGAAGGTTTCGTTTACGTTAAAACAAGGAGAAACGCTTGGTGTTGTCGGGAAAACAGGAAGCGGAAAGACGACGCTTGTCCGTCAGCTTCTTCGTCAATATCCACTTGGAGAGGGGGATATTGCAGTCTCTGATGTGACGTTAGATAAAATGACAAATGAAAATGTACTCGGCTGGATTGGATATGTACCGCAGGAACATATTTTATTCTCAAAAACAGCGAGAGAAAATATTTTATTTGGAAATAGGGAAGCGACGGAAGAAGAACTCGAGAAAGCGATTGAAATCGCGGCGTTTAAAAAGGATTTAGAGTTTTTACCAGAAGGGTTAGAAACGCTTGTTGGAGAAAAAGGTGTTTCTTTATCAGGAGGACAAAAACAAAGGATCTCGATTGCGCGAGCTGTCATTCAAAATCCAGAAATTTTAATTTTGGACGATTCTTTATCGGCTGTTGATGCTCGTACGGAAGCAGCGATCATTGACAATATAAGAACAGAAAGAAGCGGAAAGACGACGATTATTACGACGCATCGTTTATCTGCAGTTCAACATGCGGATTGGATTCTCGTTATGGATGACGGGCAAGTAATAGAAGAAGGTACACATGATCAGCTTGTTAAGAGTGGAGGCTGGTATGCTGAGCAGTTTGAAAGACAACAAGGGGAAAGTGAAAGTGCGGATAGTGGGGTGAAAATATGAGCGTTTCAAAACGATTGTTTCAATATGCGATGAAGGTGAAAGGGACGATTTTTGCAGCGATGCTAATGTTATTTATTTTCGTCATCGCAGAGCTTGCGGGTCCTTTCGTCGCGAAAACGATGATTGACGATCATATCGTCGGAATAGAGAAGCCTTGGTATGAAACAGAAAAGAGTGAAGAGGCTGTTTCGTATAATGGCGCCTTTTATAAGCGAAGCGATCGCTTCCAGGAAGGTGAGAAAAAAGGAAAAGAAGTACGCGTGATGCAGGTCGGTTTTCAATATTACTTTGTACCGAATAAAGTAAATCTGGAAGGGTCACGGACTGTAAAAGGTGATATGATTACCGTTCAAAACGGTAAGGCGGTGCAAGTGTATAAAGCGAAAGCATTGACGAAAGAAGAAGTGTTTGCGTTTTATAAACCAGAAATAAGCCGTCTATTATTACTTGGTGGTGGATACTTCGCTTTATTAGTAGTCGTATCCTTGTTTGCATACGGAAAGCAGTTTTTCTTACAGAAGGCGGCGAACAAAATTATTCAAATTATGAGGGAAGATGTCTTTTCTCATATTCAAACGTTGCCGATTCGTTATTTTGATCATTTACCAGCAGGGAAAATTGTATCGCGTGTAACGAATGATACAGAAGCCATTCGTGATCTATACGTAACGGTACTTGCGACATTCGTTTCAAGTATCATCTATATTATTGGGATATTTGCCGCGCTATTTTTACTTGATGTAAAATTGGCGACGTTATGTTTACTTATTATCCCGATTTTAATCGTTTGGGCCATTCTTTATAGAAAGTATGCGTCTGTATACAATCATAAAATGCGTTCGCGTTTATCTGATATTAACGGAACAGTGAATGAATCCATTCAAGGGATGCCAATTATTCAGGCGTTTCGTCAAGAGCGTGAAACGAAAAAAGAGTTTGAAGAATTAAATGGTGATTATTTTAAGTATCAAAATAAAATTTTGAATTTAAATGCAGCAACTTCTCATAATTTAGTGTCTGTATTAAGGAATATCGCTTTCACAGGTGTGATTTGGTATTTCGGTGGTGCTTCATTAAGTGCTACAGGCGTCATTTCTCTAGGGATACTGTATGCGTTCGTTGATTATTTAACACGATTGTTCTCACCGATTACAAATATGGTGAATCAGCTTGCTAACTTGGAACAATCGCGTGTTGCATCAGAGCGTGTTTTTGAATTGTTAGAGGAAAAAGGAGAAACAGTAGAAGAAGAACGTATGCCTCGCTTACAAGGAAATGTAAAGTTTGATAATGTGTCGTTTTCTTATAATGGAAAAGATGAAGTGTTAAAAAATATTTCTTTTGAAGCGAAACAAGGCGAGACGGTAGCACTTGTCGGTCATACTGGATCAGGAAAAAGTTCCATTATGAATGTACTTTTTCAGTTTTACGAGTTTGAAAAAGGAAAGCTTACGATTGATGGTCATGATGTAAAAGAGATGCCGAAACAAGCAACTCGTGAACATATGGGAATTGTACTGCAAGATCCGTTTTTATTTAGCGGAACAGTAGCATCTAATGTAAGTTTAGAAAATGAAAACATTTCAAAAGAGCGCATTGTAAAAGCGTTGCGTGATGTTGGTGCTGAAAGATTTGCGAACAATATAAATGAAGAAATTACGGAGAAAGGAAGTAAACTTTCAACCGGAGAACGTCAGCTTATATCGTTTGCTAGAGCACTTGCATTTGATCCAGCCATTTTAATTTTAGATGAAGCGACGTCTAGTATTGATACAGAGACGGAAGCGATGATTCAACAAGCGTTAGAAGTTGTGAAAAAAGGAAGAACGACATTTATTATCGCTCACCGACTTTCAACGATTAAAAGCGCAGATCAAATTATCGTGCTTGATAGAGGGACGATTTTAGAAAAAGGTTCTCATGATGAACTAATGAAAAAGCGCGGGCGTTATTACGATATGTACAAAACGCAAATGGAAGGGAACCAGAGCGCTTAATATGTATGGCGGAGAACTTGTGATTTTCACAAGTTCTTTTTTTAATGAATCAGGGCAGTTAAATAAGAAGTATTATTTTACCTTTCGTACAATAAATGCTATATTAAAAAATGTTACTTATTTTTTGTATGTGGCGTTATTTTTCCCTTTTGTTTGATTATGAAGAAAAAGGATAAACTAAATAAGAACATTTTCATTGAAAAATTGTTCAAGATTGCATACAATCAATATAGTTTTTAAATTCCTATCAGAATACTTGGAGGATTATCATCATGAAAAAATTATTTTCAGTACTTGCAGTAACTACATTAGCAATCGGGATTGTAGCGGGCTGCGGTAAAGAAGAGAAAAAAGATACAGCTAGTCAAGACGCGTTACAAAAGATTAAACAAAGCGGTGAACTTGTAATTGGTACAGAAGGTACATATCCACCATTTACGTTCCACGATTCAAGTAATAAATTAACTGGATTTGACGTTGAATTAGCAGAAGAAGTTGCAAAACGTTTAGGAGTAAAACCTGTATTTAAAGAAACACAATGGGATAGCTTACTTGCTGGTTTAGATGCAAAACGTTTCGATATGGTTGCAAACGAAGTTGGTATTCGTGAAGACCGTCAAAAGAAATATGACTTCTCTAAACCGTATGTCTCATCTTCAGCGGCATTAGTTATTGCAAAAGATAAAGATAAACCTGCTACATTTGCTGATGTAAAAGGATTAAAAGGAGCACAATCTTTAACAAGTAACTATGCAGATATTGCTAAGAAAAATGGTGCGGAAATCGTTGGTGTAGAAGGATTTAGCCAAGCGGCAGAATTATTAGCTTCAGGACGCGTTGATTTTACAATTAATGATAAATTATCAGTGTTAAACTATTTAGAAACGAAAAAAGATGCGAAAATTAAAATTGTAGATACAGAAAAAGAAGCTTCAGAAAGTGGATTTTTATTCCGTAAAGGTAGCACTAAGCTTGTACAAGAAGTAGATAAAGCGTTAGAAGATATGAAAAAAGATGGTACGTATGACAAAATAACGAAAAAATGGTTCGGTGAAAATGTATCTAAGTAGTGCATTGGTTTCAGATCGATTGTCTACTTGGATGGATATTATGCAGTCTTCCTTCATGCCTATGCTGAAGGAAGCTGTTTTTACGACAATTCCATTAACGCTTATTACATTTATTATCGGTCTTATACTTGCGACGTTAACGGCGCTTGCACGTATTTCAGGTAGTCGTATTTTACAATGGATTGCTCGTATCTATGTATCTATCATTCGCGGAACGCCACTTCTTGTACAGTTATTTATTATTTTCTATGGTCTTCCAACTCTTAATGTTGAGGTTGAGCCATATACAGCAGCAGTTATTGGATTTTCATTAAATGTCGGTGCGTATGCATCTGAAATTATTCGTGCTTCTATCCTTTCGATTCCGAAAGGGCAGTGGGAAGCTGCTTATACAATTGGGATGACATACCCACAAGCATTAAAACGTGTTATTTTACCGCAAGCAACGCGCGTATCAATCCCGCCGCTTTCGAATACATTTATTAGCTTAGTGAAGGATACTTCATTAGCATCGTTAATTTTAGTAACAGAAATGTTCCGAAAGGCGCAGGAAATTGCGGCAATGAACTACGAATTTTTAATTGTTTATTTCGAAGCAGGTCTTATTTATTGGGTTATTTGTTTCTTATTATCAATCGTACAACAGATGTTAGAAAAGCGTTCAGAACGCTACACATTAAAATAATCCTTTTACAAAAGGAGTTTTTGTTTTTATGATTTCAATTCAGCACTTACAAAAAAGTTTCGGAGATAATACCGTACTAAAGCATATAGATTTAACAGTTGAGAAGGGCGAAGTTGTTGTTATTATCGGGCCGTCTGGATCTGGTAAAACGACATTCTTACGTTGTCTTAACGTGTTAGAAACGCCAAACGCTGGTCATATTCGTATCGGTAATAAAGAGCTTAACTTCTCTCAAAAAGTAACGAAGAAAGATATTGTCAATCTTCGTACGCAAACAGGTATGGTATTCCAGCACCATAATCTATTCCCGCATTTAACAGCACTTCAAAATGTAATGGAAGGGCTCGTTACAGTGAAAAAGATGGGGAAAGAAGAAGCGAAGAAAAAAGCAAACTATTTCCTTGAAAAAGTTGGTCTTGCGGATAAAGTAGACTTATATCCGTTCCAACTATCAGGCGGACAACAACAGCGCGTTGGAATTGCTCGCGCGCTTGCGATGGAGCCGGAAGTGTTACTATTTGATGAGCCGACGTCAGCACTTGATCCTGAACTCGTTCAAGAAGTTCTGAAAGTAATGAAAGAACTTGCTAAAGAAGGTATGACGATGGTCATTGTGACGCACGAAATGCGTTTTGCACATCAAATTGCGAACCGCGTTATTTTCATGGATGGCGGTGTCGTTGTCGAACAAGGTACACCAGAAGAAGTATTTACAAATCCAAAAGAAGAACGTACGAAGAAGTTTTTACAAATGTTGCAATAAATTAAGGAAGGTCTCAAGGCATATGCCTTGAGACCTTTTTGCCATATATATTTATTTGTGGAATCCGCCAAGGCTTTGCTCAGCCATTGCAACTAGACGTTTTGTAATTTCGCCACCAACAGAACCGTTAGCACGAGCCGTAGAATCTGCTCCTAATTGTACACCAAATTCTTGAGCGATTTCGTACTTCATTTGGTCGATTGCAGCTGTTGCTCCTGGTACTACTAATTGATTTGAAGAATTTTGGTTTGCCATAGGAATATATCCTCCTTAGAGTTATAAAAATTTTTTTGGTTGGACTAGCTGGAGTTGAACCAGATTATCGCCCCGTTTGGCGCTAATCCATCGGTAATTAAGTTTGTACTCATAGTATGGATGTTACCTAGAAAGATATACGAAATAATAATTTGTAAATTTTGTAAAAAAATCTTAGTGATTTCGTAAATTATGAAATAAGAGTAATCGTTTTATTTTTTAGAAAGAAGGTAAAACTAAGAGCGATATGAAATATATTTTTCTTTTTGTATCCTGCTATTTTGAGGAGAATGTAAGTAAGAATGGGGCAAGCTGCTCCTATACGTAGCTAGATACAATTATATGGAGGAATCGTGATGGGAATTTGTCCGCTTTGTAACGCATTAGAATCACAAACATATTCTTGTCAAAATTGCCAAAGTATACTCCAAGATTATGGGAAGGCTGTAGATTACATAGACGATTATAGTGCGTATATGGACCAAGAATTATTGAGTGCAGTAGATGGATTAACACATAATAATTCAAATGAATATTGCAATCATATTTTTTATTGCGGAGTATGTAACGTGGAAACAGAGGTTGTCGTAAAACTTGTGTAAATAGAAAACTTCCACCTTATGAATGAGGTGGAAGTTTTTGTTTTTGTATTTGTGAGTGAATCATAGGGGACGGGATATGCTCGTTGTTTGAGGAAGTCTCTGATTTTATTTGAGACATTTTTTCTTTTGTATCGCCCAAAGAATGTTCAGTTAAGTAGATGGCATATTCGTAAAATAATTGGCGCGTTAGTTCACTCTGTTCTTTTAACTTGGCATCTTGGAATACAGTTCGCCCTGGTTTAGAGTTTGCTTCAAAGAGCCATGGGTTTTCCTGCGTGTCTAAACCGATATCAAAACCGATTTCTCCAATATTTCCGGTTACTTGTTCATCGAGCGCATAACTAATTTGTAAGGCGGTATGTTTTAACTTATTTTCAATTTGAACTTGTTTCGTTGAATCTGGAAAAAGTTCTTGCAGCAATTTCGTATCGCCACCACTATTTACATGTGTTGTTAAGCTACCTTTGCCAGCAATTTTTGCCACGATTGCACTGACCATCCATTGGCCGAAATGATTTTTATTTGTATGAATGCGGAAATCAACAGGTTGCCCATCGAAGCGAAGTAAGGAAATACCTTGTTGTACGATAAACTTTTTTAAATCATGTCCTTTTAGCACATGGTTCAGAAGCGTTTCTAATGATTGGTACTTTCTTAGTTTATTTTCTTCATTTTCGCGATAACGACAGTAGTAGCAATTCTCTGTTTGGGAATAAAATAGTTGATGAATATTTCTACCGAAGCTACCATGAATCGGTTTCATGTAAATGGATTTATACGTTCCGAGAAATCGTTCCACTTGTTCGAAGTGCTGAAATGTTTCTGTGTTTGGTAATAACGGCATAATGGATTCATCTTTCATAAGAAGTTGATGCACTTCCCATTTATTAAAAAACCCTGGATTAAACCATGGAATAGCATAGTCATGCTCTAACTTTCTTTTTGCTCTTACGATCGGTTTATAATTTTCGGCTTTTCGATTTGGTAATCGATCGTAAATGACATTCGGTAAAGGGACTTTTTTCTTTATCCACTTTTCCTCTTGAAAGAAATACCCTTCAATTGTTTCGTCTTCCCAGTCTATATGTTGCACACCAAAAACGAATACAAATGGTCGTAAGGTGAATGGTGGCGTTAGTAACTCGCCAAGAGAAATTGAACGGTTCCCTAAAGGATTAGAAGCGTCATCGTTAAAACCAGTTGTGAAAATCCCGATTAATGGTCCGAAAATAATCGTTTGGTTTTGTGTGAATGCATGGATAGTAGTGGAATGAGGAAGTAAAAGTTTCTCTGCAATTTGTTTTCCAATAATGATTTCGCGAGTAAAGGAATAATGAATTTTTACCTCTTCACTTGCAACATGGCGTAGGCCGAAGGAAAGGGATGTAATTGGTGGTGTGATGGAAAAAATATAAGGTAAAGTAATACTATTTGGATGCTCATCTGAAATATTTAATGTATATATGTGCTCTTTCAAAATAGACTTACCCCCTTTCTTTATGGTGTAAAGCGACTAAATTGTAATGGTCCGTGATATATTTTTTCGGCTAATGAATCACTATGGCGAATGTAATGTTCGTACGGGGGAATCGTGTTGACATACATAAGCCAAATTGCCCCTTTTTGATCCATAATAGTGGAAAGCTCTAGCTCGAATAACGAAGAATAAGATTGATCTAGTGTTTGAAATACTTCATTTATAATGTCTTGTAAAGCGTCCTGTAATAATTGTACACCGGTACTAGATAGTACGTATTTAATTTTTGAAAATGCATGCAGCGAGGAGTCATCGGTTGCCGAAAGTAAAAGTTGATTCGGAAATGAACTCTTTTGTATAAACTGACCGATAACGTTCCACTTCTGTTCTTTATTTTTTTGTAAAATAGTCCGAATATGAAGTGGGTATGTTAATTGATTCGGTGGTTGCAGCATTGTATGGGTGATGTAACGTGCTGATCGTATATGAGATTTGTACCAAGAAATAAATTCATCGGTTCGTTTAATGGGAGTAGAAATATGATAGGCATCATTTATTGTATCAACATGAAACGTTTTATTTTTATAAACGACCCGGTACAGACTTTCATTGGAATGTGCGTTAGTAGGACGTATAATAATATCTTTTGTTTTTAATAACAGTTTGAAAACGTTGTGTATCGTTGCTATTTCAAATTTTGGTATATAAGGTGATAATTTTTTATTCGTGAGAAATACATCATGTAGTTCGCTTAAGTCAATGAGTGTGTTATTTAAAAAGGTAGTGGAAGGACGGTTGTGTAGTGAGTGAATAATTGATTTTGCCTTGTCGAAGTCCGTTTCCTCTTTAAAAGAAGAACGATCATATATATAAGAAGGAATAGGGAATATTTGCTCTTTCCATTTTCCTGTATCTGTATCATAAATCAGACCAGAAATAAGATCTGTTTTAGGATCAATAGAAAATGGCGTAAACTGTGCAACGACATTATGATAAAGCCGAGCGCGTTTAGCGATTTCGGTGTAATATGTTTGCTCATAATGAGGCTGAGAAGTTAAAATACCGAGAACCAACGAAATCACTCCTTTACTAACAAAATGTTGACATAATAGGCGAAGCTATATATTGCAAATACGTTTTTATACCATTATACTTTTGTCCGTATGATGATATGCTATAGTTTTGGAGAAGCGAAAGGTTGATTGTAATGAATATATGGTTAAGTATGCTAACGACGACAGGGCTCGGAGCAATTATTGGAGGATTTACAAATCATTTAGCGATAAAAATGTTATTTCGTCCTCATCGCCCTATGTATATTGGGAAGTTTCAAGTCCCATTTACACCAGGATTAATTCCGAAGCGCCGTGATGAGCTTGCTGTTCAATTAGGGAAAATGGTTGTAGAGCATTTGTTAACGCCAGAAGGAATCGGAAAGAAGTTAACGAATGAAGAATTTCAAAAAGGTTTAGTCCACTGGGCACAAGTAGAAGTGGATAAAGTAATGACGAATGAACAATCACTGCGAAATATGTTAGAAAAATGGAACGTAGCGCATGTAGAAAAAGAAGCAACTGAGAAAATCGAACAGGTAATTACAGAAAAGATTCAGGCATTTTTAGAAGAGTACTATACATATACATGGGAACAAGCTTTACCTCATTCTGTTCACGAGAAAATAGAGAGTGCGATTCCAAATGTTTCGGCATTTATTTTAGGGCGAGCAACTCAGTTTTTTGAGAGTGAAGAAGGGAAAACACGTCTTTCAAAAATGATTGATGATTTCTTTGCTTCTCGCGGGACATTGCTTAATTTAGTCGGAATGTTTTTAGGGAATGTAAGTGTAGTGGATCGTGTGCAGCCAGAAGTCATTAAGTTTTTAGGGCAAGATGGCACAAAGCAGCTTTTAACTGATGTATTGCAAAAAGAGTGGGAGAAGTTAAAAGGAAGAGATGTAAAAGAAGTAGAAACGTTTGTAGAAAAAGAAATGATTGTAAGCTCCATATTGTCTGCAGTTAAAGCTGAGGAAACAGTGAGTAAGTTTTTAAATCAATCTGTGCAGCAAGTATGTGAACCGGTTCGAGAAACAATGATAGAAAAGGTAGTCCCGAGTGCAGTAACGAAAGGCTTGAAGTGGGGAGCAGAAAATGTAGAAAGTATACTAAATAACCTTCACTTGGCGGAAATTGTCCAGCAAGAAGTGTCTACATTTTCAACGGAGAGACTAGAAGATTTAGTGTTGTCCATTACAAAAAATGAACTGAAAATGATTACGTATTTAGGTGCCTTATTAGGCGGAATGATTGGAATTGTGCAAGGGTTATTACTGTTGTTTCTTAAACAATAAGATATGTACATACAAATAAAAGTGAAATTTCTTCACATCTCTTGCATAGTTTGATATGGTAAGAAGAGGTGCGTATGTAAATGCACGTAAAAGGCAGTGCGTATGATAAGCGCTAGCCTTCTAAAGGAGGAAAAATAAAATGACAAAAAACATTCATGATGTAGCATATGAATTACAAAAAGCAATCGCTGAAAACGATGACTTCAAAACGTTAAAAGAGAGCTACGCAGCAGTTCAAGCTGATGCTGCTTCAAAGAACTTATTCGATGAGTTCCGTACAATGCAACTTAGCCTACAACAAAAAATGATGCAAGGCCAAGAAATCACTGAAGAAGACAACCAACAAGCACAAGAAGTTGTAGTTCGCATTCAACAAGATGCTAAAATTACAAAGTTAATGGAAACTGAGCAACGTTTAAATACAGTTATCACTGACGTTAACAAAATTATCATGAAGCCACTTGAAGAGTTATATAACGCGCAACAACAAGCGTAATGAGAGAAGACGCCCCTTGGATGGGGCGTCTTTTTTGTTTGTTATTTGTGGAAATACTCCGTTTCAATATTCTTCTCCTTCAAAAACTTTTCAATATCTTTTTGCTTCCTACCATTCACTTTCTCAAAGCGTTTTGTAAAAGAAAAATCAGTCTTGAACAAGTTGCCATCTTCAGCGAGTTTGTTTAATTCTTGCTCTAGTTCTACTGAAAGTGCCGTAGACGATGAAATGTAATCATGAATTTCCTTCGAAGGCTGTTTGTAATCAGCAGGAATCGTATTGTTACTAATAAAATGATGGAAGTTCGCATCGTTTTGTTGCGCTAAATCTATTAGTTGTTTTAATTTCTCCCGATCGGATTCCGTGACTTCTTCGTCAGACATAGTTGACGAAAGTGGAACGATGTTTTTGTCTAACTCTCCGCTATAATCTAAATACGTTTTTATATTTTGTTTCATTTCATCTTCATTAATCGTTTCATTTTTCTTTGAGGAAGTAAATATCGTTTCTGGAATTTTAACCGTAACATCTTTAATAGATTGTACATCGTTTTCTTCCTTAGGTTGCGCACTGTTTGAACAAGCTGATAGAAATAACATTGTAAGTAGCATGAGTGAATATAAAGTATATTTCTTCATTTTAGTCTCCTTTTACATTCATTAGTGTCTTTGTAAAATAGCTATATTCCATTTCAAATACTTTACTAAAAGTGCATATAGATGTTTGATCATTTGATAACTTATGACGGATATGAGTAAACCGACGCAAAAGGCGATAAACACATTATAAACATCGGAGTAACTAATTTGATGAAACCCTTTAAAAAATCCTAACCCTATTAATAAAATAGGTGAAATGATTAATACTGGAGTAGCAATGATAAGTGCTAGAATAATCGGTAATAAAAAGAGTAGTACGAAAAAGGCGATAAAGATAAAGGCAAAATTTAAAACACTTAAGCTCATAACAGAAAATAGTGCAGTTATCATATTTTTGAAGTTGCGTTTCTTGTCAGCATTGCTTATTGCATAGGAAACATTAAGTTCTTTGGCGATCGTTTTAGGGTTTCCTAGTTTTCTAGCAATTTCTTCTTCACATTTTCCATCTTGTTTACCACTAATAAAATGAGTTTCGTACTCTAAAATAATATCTTTCTTTTCTGCATTAGGCATATTCCGCAGGGAAGAACTAAGTTGTTCTAAAAATTCACTTTTGTTCATAATAATCACTTTCCTTTATAGAATGATGAATGAAAGCTGAGAATTGTATCTTTTGAAAAGGGGGCCGCGAATTACAATTAATGGGTATTCCATTATTTACAAATATATCATTTAGTATTATTCTTTGCAAGGTACTGATATTTTTTTAATACTGTAATGAGATGGAGGTTTTTTCAGCTTTTTTCGAGGAGATATAAAAATATTATTTTAGGATAAGCAAAGGGTTGTAAGCGCATTCTCTAGTTGTTGTCAAAATAATGTCAAATTCATATTGTTGGAAAAATAATGCATTTGTAATATAATGATAAATGATACTTCACCACGTTAATTAACCAGGTGAAATTAAAAATCTTTATTACACAAATTATGAAACAAAGGAATGATTAGTTTGAGTACAGGTGTAAAAGCAAACGACGTGAAGACAAAAACAAAAGGAGCAGATCTTGTTGTTGATTGTTTAATTAAACAAGGTGTTACACATGTTTTCGGTATTCCAGGAGCGAAGATTGACTCTGTATTTGATGTACTGCAAGAAAGAGGACCAGAGTTAATTGTTTGTCGTCATGAACAAAATGCAGCATTTATGGCAGCTGCGATTGGTAGATTAACAGGAAAACCGGGCGTATGTCTTGTAACTTCAGGACCAGGGACATCAAATTTAGCGACAGGTCTTGTTACTGCGAATGCGGAGAGTGATCCCGTTGTTGCTTTAGCTGGTGCAGTTCCACGTACAGATCGATTAAAACGTACGCACCAATCTATGGATAATGCTGCACTATTCGAACCAATCACAAAATATAGCGTAGAAGTAGAGCATCCTGATAATGTGCCAGAAGCATTATCAAATGCATTCCGAAGTGCGACTTCCACAAATCCAGGCGCTACTTTAGTCAGTTTGCCACAAGACGTTATGACCGCGGAAACGACTGTAGGGTCTATCGGTGCGCTTTCTAAGCCACAGCTTGGAATCGCTCCCACACATGATATTACATACGTAGTAGAAAAAATAAAAGCAGCGAAATTACCGGTTATTTTACTCGGTATGAGAGCGAGCACAAATGAAGTGACGAAAGCCGTTCGTGAATTAATTGCGGATACAGAACTTCCTGTCGTCGAAACATATCAAGCAGCTGGTGCGATTTCACGTGAGTTAGAAGATCATTTCTTCGGCCGCGTTGGGCTATTCCGTAACCAACCAGGTGATATTTTACTAGAAGAAGCAGACCTTGTTATTTCTATCGGTTATGACCCAATTGAGTATGATCCAAAATTCTGGAATAAACTTGGAGACAGAACAATTATTCATCTTGATGACCATCAAGCAGATATCGACCATGATTACCAACCAGAGCGTGAATTAATTGGTGATATCGCTTTAACGGTAAATAGCATCGCGGAGAAATTACCGAGACTTGTATTAAGTACGAAATCAGAAGCGGTGTTAGAACAATTACGCGCGAAATTATCAGAACAAGCAGAAATTCCAAATCGTCCTTCAGAAGGTGTTACGCATCCACTTCAAGTGATTCGTACACTTCGTTCTTTAATTAGTGACGACACAACCGTTACATGTGACATCGGTTCCCATTCTATTTGGATGGCGAGATGTTTCCGTTCTTATGAACCACGTAGATTATTATTTAGTAACGGCATGCAAACGTTAGGTGTTGCACTTCCTTGGGCAATTGCTGCTACTTTAGTAGAACCAGGTAAAAAAGTAGTTTCCGTATCAGGTGACGGTGGTTTCTTATTCTCAGCGATGGAGTTAGAAACGGCGGTACGTTTAAATTCTCCAATCGTCCATCTTGTTTGGAGAGACGGCACATATGATATGGTTGCATTCCAACAAATGATGAAATACGGCAGAACATCAGCTACAGAGTTTGGCGATGTTGATCTTGTGAAATATGCGGAAAGTTTCGGGGCGTTAGGTCTTCGTGTTAACACGCCTGATGAATTAGAAGGTGTATTAAAAGAAGCACTAGCAGCAGACGGTCCTGTCATTATTGATATTCCAATCGACTACCGTGATAACATTAAATTAAGCGAAAAATTATTACCAAACCAATTAAACTAATGGAGGCAGATTTGAGATGACTGTTGCGCAATTAATCGATATTGATGCAAAAAAAACGAAAATGAGTAACGAAGTATATCAAACATCTACAATGCTTGCGCTATTAGATGGTATATATGATGGTGTGATTAGCTTTGAGGAACTAAAAGAACATGGTGATTTCGGTATTGGCACATTTGATCAATTAGATGGTGAAATGATTGCGTTTGATAACGAATTTTATCATTTACGTTCAGACGGTTCAGCAGAAAAAGTAGAGCCAGAAGAAACAACACCGTTTGCGACTGTAACGTTTTTTGAAAAAGAAATGAGTTATACGGTAGAGCGTCCGATGAATCGTGAAGAAGTTGAAGCGTTATTACATGAATTAATGCCGAGTAAAAACTTATTTTATGGTATTCGAATGGACGGTACATTCCGCGAAGTAAGAACGAGAACTGTTCCAAAACAAGAAAAACCGTATACACCGCTCGTTGAAGTGACGAAATCACAGCCGATCTTTTCGTTTAAAGAGACAAAAGGTACGCTTGCTGGATTTTGGACACCAGATTATGCGCAAGGTATTGGTGTAGCTGGTTTCCACTTACATTATATTGATGATGAAAGAAGCGGAGGCGGGCACGTTTTCGATTATGTTGTTGAAAACTGCACGATCCAAATTTGTCAAAAAGCTCATATGCATTTAGCACTTCCAGAAACAGCTGATTTTATGGCGGCTGAATTATCAAGAGAAAACTTAGAGGATAATATTGCGACTGCGGAAGGTGCGGAGTAAAAAGGGAGAGACTGTTCCATTTTGGAACAGTCTTCTTTTATTTGTCGGTAAGTCGATATCATTTATCCCGCTTTAATGGGCAGTAAGATCCCCACCTCCAAATTCAGCGAAAGCAAAGAAGTTAGGCGGGGGATCAACTGCCCATAAAAGTCCGATTGGTTCAACTAATAATCAGTGGGGGATGAAGACCCCCCACTGATTAAAGTTTCACTTTATTTCTTTGAAACAAATGGATGCCCTTCATAATAAAAACGCCACGGATAATGTACAGCTTCTTCTGCATAGTCAATGTTAATACGAGGTCCGGCTGTTATTTTGTATTGTGAGGACATGTGTTCTTCTTCTCGGACGAGTTCAATATGTAATGTGTCACTTTGTAATGAGACGCCTCGTTCTTCTAAAGTAATGCCGAGTGCACGGCATAGTTTGCCAGGTCCGTTCGTTAAATTTTTATACTGAGCCTTTGTAATGTCGGTTTTGTTGTAGCGCGCTAGTTTTATTTCTTCAATCCCGTCTACCGGTTCCAGGGCTCGAATGAGCACTCCTTGTGGGGTACCAACTGGCGCTGTAATGACGTTAAAACAATGATACATACCATAAATCAAATATACGTAAGCATGTCCAGGTGCGCCAAACATAACTTCCGTGCGATCCGTTCGTCTACCTCCGTAACTATGTGCGGCCTTATCATCCGGACCTTTATATGCTTCTACTTCAACAATGATTCCACTTCGCTTTATTCCGTCTACAATATGAACAAGTTTCTGTCCGAGTAATTTTTTTGCGACTTCTAACGTATCGCCTTCATAAAAGGAAGGAGGTGCCTGCATTGTACTATCTCCTTTACTGAGTGTATATGTATATAGTAAACCAAATTTTCAGTAGAAATTCTAACTCGTTCTATTTGCTACATTTATTTCATAAATTATGGATAGAGTACAACAGCGAAGAGGGGGAGTGCGACATGATTTATCGCTTACTAGCTCTTAACATAGATGGGACACTACTATACAACAACGGAAAAATTGCAAAAGGATTAAGAGAAACAATTGAATTTGTGAAAAGAAAAGACGTATACGTTACATTATTTACGAGCCGAAATTTTCAGTCCGCTCATAAAGTAGCAAAGGCACTAAAATTAGATTCTATATTAGTGACACACGGCGGTGCTTTCGTTTCAGCAACGTTAGATAAACCGTACGTTCAAAGAAGATTATCGGAAGAGAAGACGTTTAATATTGTGCAAGTGTTAGAGCACTTTGATTGTAACGTCCGCATTTCTCATGAACGGTTTTCAATCGGAAATCGTGAGAGAAATACACCCAACTTAATTGCGCGTACTGTATTATCAAGCGCAGATCCATTATTTTATCCAGTTCAATTTGTAGACTCGTTAGGTGATGCGCTTCGTGATCATCCAGTCGCGGCTCCAAAAATTGATGTTCTTTTCCAAACGAAAGGTGAAAAAGAACGAGGGCTCCATACATTAAGAAAAGCGTTTCAAGATATAGAGTATGTTGAGTGTGATTCAAAACGAATAGAAATTTTGCCGCAAAATGTATCAAAATTACGCGGATTACAATTACTTGGAGAGCATTTGAATATTTCGCTAAATGAAATGGTTGCCATTGGAGATAGCATGGAAGATTTAGAGGTTATTGAAAATGTGGGTCTTGGGGTAGCGATGGGGAACGCGCCTGTAGAGGTAAAACAAGCGGCCGACTGGATTACACGTTCAAATAGTGAGAACGGCGTAGAATATATGATTAAAGAGCATTTCCGCAAGCAATTCCCGCTTCCGTTTTTGAAGAATCATAAAAATACACCGAAACGATAAAGGAAAAACGTAGCTTTTGGCTACGTTTTTTTGTTTAAGCTTCAATAACTTTAAGCATTCGATTTAAAAATGCGGCTGCTTCAGCACGTGTTGCTGAGCCTTTTGGTACGAATTCATTTCGTTCGTTACCTTTTACAATTCCGTATGCATAAACGTTTTGTAATGCTTTTTTGTCGTATGCGAAGTGTTGGTCAGTGAATGGTAATTTCACTTCTTTTCTATAAATCCATTTATATTCTAGTGCACGGTCAATCATAATAACAGCTTCATCACGTGTTATTGTAGCATTGGGATCAAATTTATTATTCCCACGACCATTAATGATACCAGCGCTAGCAGCACGGTTAATTCCGTCTACTAAAGATGGGTGTGCTTCGTTTAAGTCTGTAAATTTAGCGTTTCCAGCAGGTAATTTTAAAGCTCTTGACATTAAATTTGCAAACTCAGCTCGTGTTACGAGGCGGTTTGGCCAGTAAGAACCATTTCCATCACCAAACATGATTTTCCTAGCAACTAACTGACGAATGTCTTGCTCATACCACCCGCCTGTAATGTCATCTTTTTCATGAGGGACTTCTGGTGGCGGAATAACATCTTTACGATTTTCATTATAGTAAGCGTTCGTGCCTTTTAAGAAAGCATCCCATTGTCCGCGCTGAATCATAAATGCAGGGCAGTTTTTTCCGCTCCAAAATTGATGCTTTTGAACGTGATCTAGAGATATGTTTAATTCATTCATTAAGAAAGCAGCTAACTTGCGCGCATTTTCTACCGCTTTCGTATAATTTCCATCACTATTCACAGCAATTTCAATTCCGATAGATTCATAGTTTCCAGTTTTATCTCCAGCATGCCACCCAACTTCATTTAGCGGAAGATGTTGATAAATTTCTTTGTCATCTACTGTAAAATGCCAAGACGCTGAACGATCAGTATTTCCGCGAGCTTGATTATCTAAGTACTTCGCATGGTTTAAAGCGTTCGCACCTTTACTTGTATTAGCAGTTTCATGAATTGTAATGTATTTCGGTTCCATTGCGTAGCCAGGACGAATGTTTTCATTTCCTTTTGGAACAATCATTTCTTTAAATGTAACACCATAAACGTTATTTGTAGGTAAATTAGGTGGTGTTTTGAAGAAAGTTGCGCTTCTCTTTTCGATAGTACCTGTTTTTTCAAATAATGATGCTTTCGTACCGTCGAATGTAGCTGAAGGAGCATAAATCCATTTCTCAGTTCCGTTCATTTGAATGTTAAACCAATTCCCAGCTTGTTCAGTAGGAGTTACTGTTTGTGGCTGTAATTTCGTTTCTTCTTTAAACGATTGGAAAGGGAAGGAATATACGGATGTTTCTTCTGTTACAATTAGTTTTTGATTCGAAAGTTTATGAATCTCTTGTACTTCTAAACTATTATTTTCCTTATTAACCCAGCCAGCACCAGATGTAGTTTGTATGTAATAGGCATTATTTTTTTTCTTTGTTGCCTTTACTACTGGTTCAGTAATTTCAATATTTGTTTTGGTTTTTAAGTCATTTGAATCGTATAGTGGAAGTTTTGTTGATAAGTGGAGAAGATATTCACCTGAGATTTTAAGGTCGTTTTCTTCGTCATGTCTATGCTGTTTTGCATGTTCTTCAATGCTTTTTAAAGCTTGCTCATCTGTAGACAATTCCGCAGTTTTCTCTATGCTTTCCGCGAATGAATGGGTAGGTGCTACAAATGTTTGTAATGCCAAAGATAGTGCTAAAATATTGTAAAACTTTTTTTTCATAGTTGTTTTAACACGTTATAGTCTTTATGTCGTGTTAAGAGTCCTCCTTTATATGTATTTAAATTAGTAGCAAGTACTAATACGTTCTAGATTGTAACAAGAGTATATTCTAATGTCTATACAACTAGAGAAAGTTCATTAAAAATCAATATTCAGTTTGTTTTAAATAGGATATGAAAATAAGGTAAAACCTTCTGTATTGACCTGCAAACGCCCTTCAAGTAAACTAAAGAGAGTTTGCAAATGAAAAGGTGATAATGTTGTTAATTTCAATTAAAACGTTACAAGATGATCGTTTTTTACGTCCGCTACAAAATATTGGCGGCTTATTTTTTGAAGATAGTACGATTGGATTTGAACAAGAGGAAGCAAATCTTATCGTTGATATACACATTGAAGAGAATGTGAAAGCATCAGCTCGTTTAACAGATGTTGCGACTGGAAATGTGTATGAAGAAACATTCGCAAAAGATTTATCTGCTTTTACAGATGAAAAAGAGCGTATGAAGCAAGTGAAGCACGTTGTTTCTTATGTATATCTTTCTGTTCTTCAGCAGTTAACTGGTATTGAACAAAGCTGGGGTATTTTAACTGGAGTTCGTCCAACGAAACTTCTTCATAAAATGCTTCAAAATGGTATGTCAAAAGAAGAAGCACACCAAGAACTTCGTGAAAGTTATTTAATTCATGAAGAGAAAATTGAACTTCTTCAACGTATCGTTGATTGCCAATTAGCGGTAGTTCCGGATTTATATCGTTTGAAAGAGGAAGTAAGTATTTATATCGGTATTCCATTCTGCCCAACAAAATGTGCATATTGTACATTCCCGGCGTATGCAATTAACGGACGCCAAGGCTCTGTTGATTCATTCTTAGGTGGTTTACATTATGAAGTTCGTGAAATTGGTAAGTTTTTAAAAGAAAAAGGTGTAAAAGTTACGACGATTTATTACGGCGGCGGTACACCGACAAGTATTACAGCAGAAGAGATGGATATGCTGTATGAAGAAATGTATGAAGCGTTCCCAGATGTGAAAAATGTGCGTGAAGTAACAGTTGAGGCAGGTCGCCCAGATACAATTACGCCAGCGAAGCTAGAAGTGTTAAATAAATGGAATATTGACCGTATTAGTATTAATCCGCAGTCATACCATCAAGAAACGCTAAAAGCGATTGGACGTCATCATACTGTAGAAGAAACAATTGAGAAGTATCATTTAGCTCGTGAAATGGGAATGAACAATATTAATATGGACTTAATTATTGGTCTTCCTGGTGAAGGGTTAGATATCTTCAAGCACACGTTAGATGAAACAGAAAAGTTAATGCCAGAATCATTAACAGTTCATACGTTATCATTTAAACGTGCTTCTGAAATGACGCAAAACAAACGTAAATATAAAGTAGCAGGTCGCGAAGAAATTACAGCGATGATGCACGAAGCAGAAGAGTGGACGAAAAAGCATAATTACGTACCATATTACCTATATCGTCAAAAGAATATTTTAGGTAACTTAGAGAACGTTGGTTATGCAATGCCGACGCAAGAAAGTATTTACAACATTGTCATTATGGAAGAAGTACAATCAATTATCGGACTTGGTTGTGGTGCATCAAGTAAATTTGTTCACCCGAAAACGGGAGCAATTACGCACTTTGCGAATCCGAAAGATCCAAAATCATATAACGATGGCTTCGTAAAATATACAGAAGACAAACTGAAAATTTTAGAAGAGCTATTTGCATAAGAAGAAGGGGCTGTTCCAAATCGGGACAGCTTCTTTTTTATATTGTCAGTTTTTGTCGGTAAGTCGATATATTCGAAAAATCGCTGATATAAATTGAGTTGCGGTCGATATATTTGAAAAATCGCCGATATATTTCAAGTTACGGTCGATATATCTGGAAAATCGCCAATATAATTTCATTTACCGAGAAGTGGATCAAAAACAATTTCATTTGTAAAACTATGTCGATAATAATCAGAAAAATTAGTCAAATCATTAAAGGACAATGTCTACTTATGGACGAAATGATAGATTTATGAAAGAGAAAAGGGGGAAATTGTTGGCATGTACATGACGATAGGGAGAATATTTGATTTATCTGTTGGTAAGTATCCGACTAAAGAGGCATTAGTGGAACCAGAAAAAAATATTCGCTGGACGTATAAAGAGTGGGATGAGCAAATAAATAAAACGGCGCATGCTCTATTAGAAGAAGGGGTAAGAAAGGGAGATACTGTATCTGTTTACTTATATAATTGCCGTGAATTTGTAAACGTTTACTTAGCCTGTGCGAAAATTGGTGCAATCTTTAACCCGATCAATTTCCGCTTAAAAGCAAAAGAAGTATCTTATATTCTCCAGGACGCATCCTCGAAAGTAGTTGTTTTTGAAAAAGCAGTTGAGCCAACCGTGGCTATCGTTGAACGAGATTTTCCGAATTCGTCTTTTTGGTATGTAGAAGACGATACACCTTCTTATGCTAGTTCCTACCATGAAAAAGTAAATGCGGCATCTTCTGAAAAAATAGATATTGAAATAGGTGAAATGGATTATTGTTCTATGCTGTATACGAGCGGTACGACAGGTCATCCGAAAGGTGTATTACATCGTCATCGCGAAATGGCTGAGCATAGTATGATTTGTACGTATTTCCTAAAATATAATCGAGATAGTATTGGGCTTGTTGTAGCACCGTTATATCATTGCGGTGAGTTGAATGCTGGAATTATACCGCGCATTCAAGTTGGTGGAAAGAATGTTATTTTACATCATTTTGACACAGAAACAGTATTACATACAATTCAAGAAGAGAAGATTACGACGTTTTTTGCAGCACCGACGATGTGGAATATGCTGTTGCAAAAAGATTTAACGAAGTACGATTTAACTTCGATGAAGATTGGTATATACGGCGGAGCAGCGATGGCTCCAGCGTTAGTGAAGGAATGTAAAGAACGTCTTTATATTGATCTTGTACAAATTTATGGAATGACAGAAATGGGACCTGTTGTTGCGTTTCTCGTAGAAGAGGACCAAATTACGAAAGCAGGTTCAGCAGGAACACCGTGCTTTAGTCATGAAATTCGAATTGTGAAACCAAGTGAAGATGCACCGGCAGAACCAAATGATGTATTGCCTCCTTATGAAGTAGGAGAGATTATTTTGCGCGGTCCAACTATGATGGCTGGTTATCATAACCGAGAAGAGGCAAATGCAAAATCGATGTATAAAGGGTGGTATCACTCTGGTGATTTAGGTTACTTCGATAAAGACGGCTATTTATTCGTCGCAGATCGCGTGGATGATATGGTGATTAGTGGCGGCGTTAATATTTATCCACGTGAAATTGAAGATTTCCTTCATAGTCATCCTGGTATATTAGATGTTGCCGTGCTTGGTGAGCCGGATGAATTATGGGGAGAACGTGTTGTGGCAGTTGTTGTGAAGAAAGATGAAACAATTACAGAAGCTGATTTAGAAACGTATTGTAAAGAAAGTGATGAATTAGCAGATTATAAACGTCCACGTCATTATTTATTTGTGGATGAACTTCCTCGTAATGCAAGTGGGAAATTGCAGAAGTTTGTGCTTAGGGAGTCTTTGAAAGGCGCAAAAAAATAGAAAGTGTCGGATGCACTATACCTATGTGATTTTCGCCTATTTTTAAATAGACGAAGCAATATCTTTGTTCTTTTGTAGAGGTAGAGAATTAAGTGAAGATCAATTGGTCTTCACTTAATTCTCGTTTCTTTGTAAAGAAGAGTAATTCGTGCATTTGAAACAATGTGAAAGAACTAAAGTGATGTAATGTACAAAAAAAAGACACCCTAAGGTGCCTCTTTCCGACTTGAACCATTTTCATTTCATACGAATCTATCCGTATTACCCCTTTGTTATAAGTGTAAACACATACTATAAAACAGAATCGTCTATATACACTAATTGTTAGTTTAAAAAATACAAGAGATTTAAACTTAGTATTGGAGTAACGCCACATCCCCTATAATGATTGATATGTTACGCCTTTTAAAAGAATCTGTTTTATAGAACGTGTCTACAAGTTGTATTTTACTACATGTAATATTCATTTAGTTTATTTTTTGTGAATATGTATAATTACATAAACTTCATAAGAAAAAGGGAGTATACTTTGTTATTTTGTAATAAAGGTAAAGCCCGCCTAAAAATAGGGGGCTTTTCTTATTTTTTATAAATATTTATTCCAATTATATTATCAGATGAATCTAAACGAACATACACGTCATCTGACAAAAGGTGGGCATTATATATTCTTTGTTTATACGTTGATATCTCGAAGCGTTTTCCATTTGATTCACATTCCAAAATAATCATATCTCCATGTTCTTTCCAATTTACTAATCTAGCAGTTGTATTCATTTTTAATCCTCCTCTAAATCATTTTATGAAAATTAATAGAGATAGTGTGAGGAAGGAGTTTATATAGTCAAAAAGAAAGGTGAAGAGATTGTAAAATAGTAAATTTTTCGAAAAAACATTTAATTATATCGATAATAAGATTAACTTAATGTATTAATCTAACAGAAGGGAGGAATAGCCATGCAATTAGTTTGTTTTAAAATAGTAAGTGGTCAATACTTCTTATTTGTAGAAGGTATTCAAATTCCTGTACCAATTCCAGCAGCAGCTGCAGCTCTATTAATTGGTTTAGGAATAATTCCACTTTGTTCTTAATGTAAGAACTTTCAGCAGTTCTACTTTTTAATTGAAAAACCCTCAAGTATATGAATGCTTGAGGGTTTTTATTGTTATAAAAAATCGTTGAATGAAATGGGGTTCGCAACATTGTTTGATGCTCATGTTGGGATACCCACTTTCTATTTTTATTTACGTGAAAATCCTTCTTCATCAAGGTATTCCGCAGCTTCTGGATAAGAGTTGAATGTACCGTCTAAATTTACACCAGCGTACACGTTCCACATATCGTCCTCTGAGATAAGAGTAAGGATATGACCGTCTTCGTTCTGCCATTCTTCTTCTTTTGCAGGTTCTGCAGGAACTACGATTTCTTCTTGTGATAATAGTTCAATTGATTGCTCAATTACTGAGCGTAACTCATCTGCTGAAAATTCACGGATGTTAACCATACCTTTATCATCCGTTTTGTAACCTTTAATCCCACTTGCATATACAAATCCGTTTCCATTTGGATGTAAATGATATACAACGTTCTTTTTATCTAAACGACTTTCTTCAAAGTGAAAGTTCACACGTTTTAATGATACGTTTTTTCTTTCTAATTCTGGGAAAGATTCAATGATCGATAATTTTTCTTCAAAAGTTAGCATAGTGCCTCCAAATATATAATAAAAGATTTAATTTATCCATTATATCATAGTTATAATAGTTTCCAAAGATGCGGTAGGAGCTTACAATTGAATGCGTTTACGTCACGATACTGTAAAAAGTGGACTAACGAATGTATCTATTTAGGTGTACAATGGAAAATGGACTTTATACAAAGGTGGTTATTATATGTTTCAAAAAATAGCAAAGGAATGTTTAGCAGGTTTTACTGTTGCTATTGTTGCATTGCCACTTGCCATTGCATTTGGTATTGCTGCAACGGGAACGTCTGAGGGAGCACTAGTCGGATTGTATGGTGCAATTTTTGCAGGCTTATTTGCGGCGTTATTTGGTGGTACACCTGGGCAGGTTACGGGACCAACTGGACCGATTACGGTTATTGCAACAGGGGTTATTGCGACGCACGGATTAGAGGCGAGTTTTATAGCATTTATGATGGCGGGACTGTTTCAAATTTTATTCGGTGTATGTAAGCTTGGATCTTACGTGCGGTACATTCCGTATCCTGTCGTATCAGGATTTATGAACGGAATCGCATTAATTATTATTTTAGGTGAAATGAAGCATGTGCAAAATAGTTTTCTACTCGTCGTATTAACGATTATTGTCATGATTGTTTCTGGAAAGTGGATTAAGGCTATTCCATCTAGTTTAGTTGCATTAGTAGGTGTGACAGCTATGCTTCCTTTATTTTCTTCTGTGTTAGAAGGGCTTACAGTGAAGTTACCGGTTATCGGAAATTTGTCATTAAATAAGGTAATTGAAAAGATTGGGACGATTCCAGAAGCGATGCCAACGCTTCATATTCCATCTTTAAACGGAGCAGGCGTAGCAGAACTTGTTTTACCAGCGCTTAGTATTGCTTTATTAGGATCGATTGACTCGTTGTTAACATCGGTCGTAATGGATAATGTGACGGGTACGCGTCATAAAAGTAATAAAGAACTGGTCGGACAAGGTATCGGTAATGTGATGAGCGGATTGTTTGGCGGATTAGCAGGCGCAGGTGCGACTGTACGATCTATCGTTAATATAAGAAGTGGCGGTAAAACGGCGCTTTCAGCAAGTATGCATAGTGTTATATTATTTATTTTCATTATGGGACTTGGATCGGTCGTACAATACATTCCACTTGCTGTATTATCAGGTATTTTAATTTTAACTGGTATTGGTATGTTTGATTGGGAAAGCATGAAGAAAATGCATGTAGCGCCAAAAGGTGATGTCGTTGTTATGCTCGTAACGATGATTGTCACAGTGAAGTTTGATTTAATGATTGCTGTTGCGTTCGGTATTATTCTTTCCTTCATTATATACATGGTGAAATGTAAAGAACGTAAAGCTTCTATTATAAAAGAAAAGGAAGCAACATATAAAATTAAGGGCCCACTTTCGTTTTTAACAGTGGATCGTGTTTTTTATGCTTTACAAGACGTAAAATCTCCGGTTGTTTTACGTATGAAAGATGCACGCTATATGGATGTATCAGGAGCTATGGCGTTATTGAATTTCATTGAGCAGTCGGATAAATCAGGATTGAGTGTAACGCTAGAGCAAGTGCCTGCTCATATTAAAAAGACGTTAGTAGCGATGGCGAGTAATGAGCAGAAAGATAAATTACTATTTGTAAAAACGGAAACTATATGAAGAGACACCCTTATATAAGGGTGTTTTTGTTGTTTTTAACATCTGTATATCAAGATGTTATACGTTTGTTGACATTTATTCATCTTAGCAGTATAGTAACATTCTAGATTAGGTATGTGATATTATAGTAATGTATATGAATTTTGAGATTCCTTTTTTGTCAGAAGGAAGAGCTTTAAGCTGGAGGGAATAATTGATGTACAAACAGTTACCACACGGAGTGAAGATTGGGATTACACGCTCAATTGTTGTTTCTTTTGAGAAGTATATGAAAGAAATTGAATGGAACGAAGAAAAGTTTGATATGCAACAATTTGTTGAACAGTGGAAACAGTATTTATACACAAAATCAACTTGGATCAATAAAGTAGATGATGAGTTGAAAGGACATCCAGATTTCCATCAAGCGTTAGCAATGAAAGTAAATGAAAAAATTAATGAGCTTATTAATGAAAAACCGAGCGAAGAACAAGTGGAGCAATTAAAAAGAAATAAAGTGAAGCATGCAGATGAAATGTGCAAATTAGAAGCTGAATATCATATTGAACGTTTATTCGTAACGAAATAAATTTTACATAAAGAAAAAGCCTGTCCAAAGAGGTGTGATGACCATCTTTTTGAACAGGCTTTTTGTATGAAAAAAAGTAAGAGAGGCGAGCCTCTCTATGATTAGTCTTGTGGTACAAGTGCTTTCCAAGAAGATAGGTCCATATCTTCTTTTAATATAGATGAAGCAGGGAAGACAAATGACCATGGTTTTGTAGTGTTCGCTTTAATTTCAAGGTTCGGTAATGTGAAAGCGCCTTTAACAACAACTGCACCTGTGGCATCTTCAATATGAAGAGGAAGTTGCTCTAGTTGAATGTTGTCTTTACAACCGTTACGAATAAGAAGCGTTGTATGTAAATCGCCGTTTTCTTTTCGTGCAGCTTGCAGACCTAGGAAGTTAATTTCACCATCATTTGGAGGTGTTAAATTGTCTACGAAATTACGTAAAGCTTCTTTACTTGCTTCAGGTAACTGAGCTTCCCAAGATGGATCTAAATCTAATACATGCTTACTTTCAAGTTCGAACGCTAATTCCCAATCCGTTTGCGATAATTCAGCATCTGTAATGGTTTCTTGCTCAAATGTAAAGATAAACGGCATATTTACATTTGCAGGAATATCTCCTAATGCAGAAAGGTTAAATGTTTTTCGCGCGCATAATTTTTTCTCTTTATTTAGAAGAATTAATGTAACTTCTTCGAAAGAAATTGGTTTCGGAACAGTGCTGCGAATAAATACAGCTACGTCATAACCGTTATCACGCTTTTCAATCTCAATTCCAGATAAAGAAATTTGATATTCTTCTAAACGTGGTAGTTCTTTATGTAAAAATTGATAAATGTATTTTTGTTCTTGTCCTACTGCACCCCAGCTAGGGTGGAAGTAAAGCGTTGGCTTTACAGTTTTATTTTCAGTATTTGTGCTTTCTTGTCCGAATAGTTGATTACTAGAGACAGTCGTATCTTTTCCATTTTTCTTAGCTTTTTTTAGGAATGATAACATAATCTTTCACCTCGTTATTGTACGTTTTCAGGAACACCTAAATGTCTTGCAACATAGAGGCACATTTCTTTTTCGAAATTACCATATGTGTATAAAAAGATATCTAAAGCTTCTTTTTGATAAAGACGAGTAGGGTCTTCTTGTTGATATTGTCTTAGTCCGATGCCTTCTTTTAAGTGGGTCATTGCATCTAAGTGATTGACCCAGTTCTGATCTAGGAAATGAAGGGCAACATATCGTAGCGACTGTTGTAAATCAGTATGACTATCTAGCTCATTTACGCGCTCTTTGTAAAGAGATAATGTTTCTTTCAAAACGGATTGTAAATCTTCCGGTGAATGTACATTATTCGCTGATAGTGATGGCATGTTTTCTACTGATAAAATTTCGTTTAGACTTGCTGTTAAACTAGCAAAATCCCATTCTTCTGGAAGCATACCTTCTACAAGATATTGCTTAGAAATGGCTTCTACAGCATGATCAATCATTGGAATAATAATTTCAATCATATTTGTATCTTCTTGTAATAAGTTATTACGTAATTTATAAATTACGTTACGTTGGTCATTTATTACATCGTCTAACTTTAAATTGTACTCACGCATGGAGAAATGGCTACCTTCACAAATTAATTGTGTACGGTTCACAAAGTCATGGACTTTAGAAGTTAGAATAAGTCCTGTTTCATCTGTTTTCAGTGATTTCGTTAATTTCTCGACTTCTTCTTGTGCGAAACGTTTTAGCATTTCATCTTCTAAAGAAAGGAAGAATTGAGAACTGCCTGGATCTCCTTGACGACCGGCACGACCTTTTAGCTGATTGTCAACGCGTCTTGATTCATGGCGTTCTGTACCAATTACATGTAATCCACCAAGTTCGTGAACACCCTCACCTAGTAAAATATCAGTACCTCGTCCGGCCATATTCGTTGCAATTGTAATTTGCCCTTTTTGTCCAGCTGTTGCGATTAAATCGGCTTCTTGTTCTGCACTTTTTGCATTTAATAATTGATATGTAATATTTGCTTCATCTAAGTAACGAGCAACGGTTTCTGATTGTAAAATAGACATTGTCCCAATTAAAATCGGGCGTCCTTGTTTATTGTGTTTTAGAACATCTTCACGTACAGCTTTATATTTAGCATCGGCTGTTGCGTATACGACATCCTTTTTGTCTTCACGAATGATCGGACGGTTTGTCGGAATCGGCATAACTTCCATGTTATATACACGGTTAAATTCTTTTTCTTCCGTTTTTGCTGTACCTGTCATACCAGATAGTGCTGGATACATACGGAAGAAGTTTTGAATTGTAATGGATGCTTGTGTTTGATTTTCTTCAGTGATTTCTAAGCCTTCTTTTGCTTCAAGAGCTTGGTGTAAACCGTCACTTAAAGAGCGACCATCCATAACACGACCCGTGAAAATATCTACAAGTAGAATTTTTTCATCGTGTACAATATAGTCAACATCACATTGGAAAGCGACATGAGCTCGTAATGCTTGAATCATATAATGATATAAAGTTTGATGTTCTAAATCATATAGGTTATCGATATCAAATAAATCTTCTATTTTTGTAATACCGTCTTCTGTAAAACTAGCAGATTTCGATTCTGCATCGTATGTGTAATGAAGAGTATCCTGGAATGATTTAATAACTTTTGCGCATAAATAGTGTAAATCAGAGCTACTTGATTTCTTACCAGCGATAATAAGAGGTGTCTTTGCTTCGTCAATTAAAACGCTATCAATCTCATCAATAATAGCAAAATGATAAGGACGTTGTACCTGTTCATTTTTTGAAGAGGCCATATTATCACGTAGATAGTCAAAGCCAAATTCTGTTCCAATACCGTATGTAATATCAGCTTCGTAAGCAAGTTTCTTTTCGGCAGGATCGATTTGAGGAATATTTAATCCAACCTTTAAACCTAGAAATTCATGAACTTGGCCAATTAATTCTTTATCTCGTTTTGCTAAATAGTCGTTTACAGTAATAACGTGAACGCCTTTTCCTTCAAGAGCACGTACGTATGTTGGAAGAGAAGAAACTAATGTTTTTCCTTCACCAGTTGGCATCTCTGCAATATTACCTTCTAATAGTACAAGGCCACCAATTAACTGCACATCGTAGTGGCGTAATCCAAGTACACGTTTTGCTGCTTCACGTACAACAGCGAACGCTTCAACTTTTATATCATCCACTGTTTTTCCGTCACGAAGCATGTTTTTAAATGTAATCGTTTTATGACGCAATTCTTCATCAGATAAATCAGATATTTTTTCTTCCATATTATTAATTTCTTGAACAAGTTGTTCATATTTTTTTAGTTTTCTCTTTTGAGAATCTCCTAACAGCTTTTTTACCGAATTCAGCATGTTGTAAACACTCCTCTTACTGACAATAGCTACATTATAGCACATGTTTATCCCGAATAAGTAGAAGTAGTAAATTGAAGAAATAACTGGATATAAATAAGGCGTTATTGTACATACTATATTTAAAACATAGAAAGAAAGAGAGTATTCAATGTATAAGAAATTTGGTATGATAGCTAAATGAGATAAAGTGAATTTTTTCAAAAAAGAGAAGAATATAGCTATCTCGTTTTATGTTGTAATATGTATGGAAATTATATATTGAAAGAAAAGAGCTAGAAGATGAATAATAAGTTTGTGAAAGGCGCTGCGATTTTAACGATTACAACGTTTCTATCGAAAGTGTTGGGAAGTTTTTTTCAAATCCCATTACAAAATATAGCAGGAGATGAAGTACTGGGGATTTTTCGCCTTGTTTTTCCTGTGTATATGATAGCTTTAACTTTATCGGTAGCGGGAGTACCGCTAGCTATATCAAAATTAATCGCTGAACTTCATGAGAAGAATGACGTGAATGGAATTGCCAAACTATTTACTTCAGCATCTATTATTGGAGTAATATTTGGAGTGCTTGGATTTTCAGTTATTATGATTGGATCAAGTATGTTTGCAAATATGCTTGGTGGACAAGATACGAGGCTTCCATTAATTGTCACTTCGTTTGCGTTATTAATCGCACCATATATGGCGGTATATCGAGGATATTTCCAAGGTTTTGGAGATATGATTCCTACCGGGGTGTCACAAGTAATTGAGCAGTTCATTCGTGTTTTCTTTATGTTAGCAATTGCATTTTTATTTGTATATTGGAATAAAGAGAGTGATGTTGTAACAGGCGGCGCAATGATTGGTTCTTGCCTTGGAGTAATTACTTCACTTATTTATTTGAGAATGAAGTATGTAAAAAGTATATATCGTTATAAAAGTAATACATATTCACTACAAGATTTTAAAGATAATGCAAAAAAGATACTTCAGGTCTCGATTCCAATTGCAGTTGGAGCATTATCGATGCCGGTGTTAAATTTAGTTGATTCTGTAACGATTCCACATATGTTGCATGAATCCACTACAACGATTCAAGAACAATTTGGTATATATAGTCGTGGATTTGCGTTTACACAATTAATTGTCGTGTTTGCAAGTGCGATGGTATTTCCGTTAATCCCGTTGTTAACTGCTGCATTAACAAAGAAAGATAGAGCGTTAGCAAAACAAACAATTGAACGGACAAATGAGCTTGCTCATGTTTTAACAACGCCGATAACAATCTGGCTCATGGCACTTACAATCCCGTTAAATGTTGGATTGTTTACAGATGCGAAAGGGAGCGGAATGTTAGCTATTTTAATTGGTAGTTCGTATTTTACGTCACTTATGGTATTATCAATAGGAATTTTGCAAGGAATTAACCGTTCTAAGCAAGCGGCGTGGATAGTTGTTGGAGCGAGTTTTGTAAAAGTCATATTAAATATAGTACTTGTAAGTCAATTTGGCATAACTGGTGCGGCTTATAGTACACTTATCATATATATCATGATTTGTATCGTAAACTATATATACATTCGAAAAGAATTGGCTTATTCAATTCACATGGGGAGATTTTTTGCTGTAATTGGGGTATCTAGTATAGTAGGTATAGGATTATATTTCACATCTACTTTCATAAATGTGGTAGATTCTAGACTTATTGCAATACTATATAGTGGTGTAGCGTTTTGTGTGGCCTTGTTCATATATGGCATATGCGCATTAAAGTTGAACTGGATATCCAAAAAGCAAATCCCATTTTTACGTAAGTAAATGAGTCCATAAATGAGTATGGCTATTTGTATGTTTGTGAAAGAAATCAATTTAAAGTTATCCAACTTTTCTTATTAAAGAGTTGATAGCGATTTGTTGAATGACAAAAAGTTGATTGCGAAATGTTGGAGGAGATTAAGAGTGCGGTTAGTTTTATCAGGATATTATGGTTTTTATAATGTTGGGGACGAAGCAATTTTGCAATCAATTATTAAAGCGCTACATGAAGAGGATCCTACTCTTGAGCTTGTTGTACTTTCGAATGACCCCGACTATACAAGGAAAATGTACGGTGTAGAGGCAGTGAATCGCTGGGATATAAGAGCAATTTATAAGGAAATAAAGAGAAGTAATGGCTTAATTAGCGGAGGGGGAAGCCTCCTTCAAGATAAAACGAGTATTAAAAGTATTTTGTACTATACAGGTATTATGCGAATTGCTCGTTTTTTGAAGAAGCCGTATTATATTTATGCGCAAGGAATTGGTCCAATTACGAAAAGACAAAATCGTTTATTAGTGAAATGGCAAGTATCAAAAGCGGAATATATATCAGTTCGTGATGAAGATTCATTTTTGTATTTAAAAGAAATTGGTATTAAGAAGGATATCGAACTAGTTCCAGATCCAGTATTGGCATGTCAACCAGAAGGAATAAAGTCCGAGTGGTTGCAAAAACATTCGATTCAAGGGAAAGTAATTGCAGTTAGTGTGAGGTATTGGGACGCGAAAGAAGATTATATGAAGAAGCTAGCAGATACGCTGAAAAAATTTAAGCGTGATGGATACCATATTTTATTCGTACCAATGCATGGACCATTTGATCAAAATGCATCACGCGATATTATTAATTTAATGGGAGAAGAAGCTCATATGCTTCCGTATAAGCTCGATATTCATGAGAAAATTGCAATTTTGTCGGAATGTTCGCTTCTAATCGGTATGAGACTTCATGCGCTCATACTATCTGCGGTTGCTAATATTCCTATGGTCGGTATTTCATATGATCCAAAGATCGATTCATTTTTACAACAAGTAAATCAGCCGATTATCGGAAATGTAGATGGTGATTGGACGTCTGAAACTTTGCATAATGTCGCAACGAAGCAATTAGAACAAAAAGAATATGTACAAGAAACATTGGAACAAAGAGTAGAAGAATTACGAGAGCAAATTTCAACAGCGTCTCGATACATCATAAGTGACTTGAATTCAAAAGAGTTCAAAAAAAGAGGAATGGGATCTTAATTTAAGAGGACATCCTCTTTTTTATTTTTTGAAAAAAGAAAATGTCGAAAGAAAAAATAAATTTGTAGAAAAATGTCGAATTACGTAAGTGATTGTAAACGTATGCTCATAAAAAAAGAAGTTTGAGAGATAAGATGTATGTTTAAAAATCTTAACATTAATATATATTGAATGTAGGTGCTTAGCGTTTTATTTAGTAAATGATAAAAAATAGGTATGGTAATTTCGGAAAATCTGACGGTAATAAAAATGTCGAATCATAGAAAAATAAGTTGTCGATTAATGTCGTAATATCTCTATAGTTAGATGTTGTAATTGGAAAGGTTTTTCTGTTATAGTTGTAAATGGTTATAAGAAGTTTGTTATAAATGTAATTCCGACGCGTTTTTCTATTCATTTAAAATATTCTGATTTTGAGATCTGGATCCTTTAAAATGAAAGTCGAAAAAACGGTCGTTTAGAATTGTGAAAATTCACTTTTTTGTCGAATTTAAGGTTTTAAATTAGATGAAAAGGGTGTATGATTTCTTTATGATTCTGTAATACAGGATATTCTATTATTCTGTATAAAGAATACTTTAACCACATTTATATCTACTAGTTTCAAAAATAAATAGAATATCTATTTAAAACAGTATGGAACTAGTATTACATTCCTAAGGAGGAAATATATAAAATGGCAAAGACTAACTCTTACAAAAAAGTAATCGCTGGCACAATGACAGCAGCAATGGTAGCAGGTGTTGTTTCTCCAGTAGCAGCAGCAGGTAAAACATTCCCAGACGTTCCAGCTGATCACTGGGGAATTGATTCTATTAACTACTTAGCAGAAAAAGGTGCAGTTACAGGTAACGACAAAGGAATGTTCGAGCCTGGAAAAGAATTAACTCGTGCAGAAGCAGCTACAATGATGGCTCAAATCTTAAACTTACCAATCGATAAAGCTGCTAAACCATCATTCGGTGATTCTCAAGGCCAATGGTATACTCCATTCATCGCAGCTGTAGAAAAAGCTGGCGTTGTTAAAGGTAAAGGCGACGGCAAATTCGATCCAAGTGGAAAAATCGACCGCGTTTCTATGGCATCTCTTCTTGTAGAAGCTTACAAATTAGATACTAAAGTAAACGGTCCTCTAGAAACTAAATTCGATGATTTAAAAGATAGCTGGGGTAAAGATAAAGCTAACATCCTAGTTAAATTAGGAATCTCTGTAGGTACTGGCGACAAATGGGAGCCAAATAAATCTGTAACGAAAGCAGAAGCAGCTCAATTTATTGCTATGACTGACAAGCAGTTCGGTACAACAGCAACAACAGTTGAATCTGCTAAAGCAGTTACAACTCAAAAAGTAGAAGTTAAATTCAGCAAAGCTGTTGAAAAATTAACTAAAGAAGATATCAAAGTAACTAACAAAGCTAACAACGATAAAGTACTAGTTAAAGAGGTAACTTTATCAGAAGATAAAAAATCTGCTACAGTTGAATTATATAGTAATTTAGCAGCTAAACAAACTTACACTGTAGATGTAAACAAAGTTGGTAAAACAGAAGTAGCTGTAGGTTCTTTAGAAGCAAAAACAATCGAAATGGCTGACCAAACAGTTGTAGCTGATGAGCCAACTGCATTACAATTCACAGTTAAAGATGAAAACGGTACTGAAGTTGTTTCACCAGAGGGTATTGAATTTGTAACTCCAGCTGCAGAAAAAATTAATGCAAAAGGTGAAATCACTTTAGCAAAAGGTACTTCAACTACTGTAAAAGCTGTTTATAAAAAAGACGGTAAAGTAGTAGCTGAAAGTAAAGAAATAAAAGTTTCTGCTGAGGGTGCTGCAGTAGCTTCAATCTCTAACTGGACAGTTGCAGAACAAAATAAAGCTGACTTTACTTCTAAAGATTTCAAACAAAACAATAAAGTTTACGAAGGCGACAACGCTTACGTTCAAGTAGAATTGAAAGATCAATTTAATGCAGTAACAACTGGAAAAGTTGAATATGAGTCATTAAACACAGAAGTAGCTGTAGTAGATAAAGCTACTGGTAAAGTAACTGTATTATCTGCAGGAAAAGCACCAGTAAAAGTAACTGTAAAAGATTCAAAAGGTAAAGAACTTGTTTCAAAAACAGTTGAAATTGAAGCTTTTGCTCAAAAAGCAATGAAAGAAATTAAATTAGAAAAAACTAATGTAGCACTTTCTACAAAAGATGTAACAGATTTAAAAGTAAAAGCTCCAGTACTAGATCAATACGGTAAAGAGTTTACAGCTCCTGTAACAGTGAAAGTACTTGATAAAGATGGTAAAGAATTAAAAGAACAAAAATTAGCAGCTAAATATGTGAACAAAGAATTAGTTCTGAATGCAGCGGGCCAAGAAGCTGGTAATTATACAGTTGTATTAACTGCAAAATCTGGTGAAAAAGAAGCAAAAGCTACATTAGCTCTAGAATTAAAAGCTCCAGGTGCATTCTCTAAATTTGAAGTTCGTGGTTTAGAAAAAGAATTAGATAAATATGTTACTGAGGAAAACCAAAAGAATGCAATGACTGTTTCAGTTCTTCCTGTAGATGCAAATGGATTAGTATTAAAAGGTGCAGAAGCAGCTGAACTAAAAGTAACAACAACAAACAAAGAAGGTAAAGAAGTAGACGCAACTGATGCACAAGTTACTGTACAAAATAACAGTGTAATTACTGTTGGTCAAGGTGCAAAAGCTGGTGAAACTTATAAAGTAACAGTTGTATTAGATGGTAAATTAATTACAACTCATTCATTCAAAGTTGTTGATACAGCACCAACTGCTAAAGGATTAGCAGTAGAATTTACAAGCACATCTCTTAAAGAAGTAGCTCCAAATGCTGATTTAAAAGCTGCACTTTTAAATATCTTATCTGTTGATGGTGTACCTGCAACTACAGCAAAAGCAACAGTTTCTAATGTAGAATTCGTTTCTGCTGATACAAATGTTGTAGCTGAAAATGGTACAGTTGGTGCAAAAGGTGCAACATCTATCTATGTGAAAAACCTGACAGTTGTAAAAGATGGAAAAGAGCAAAAAGTAGAATTTGATAAAGCTGTACAAGTTGCAGTTTCTATTAAAGAAGTAAAACCTGCAACAAAATAATTAAAAATCATTTGATACATGAAATGATCAATTAAAGCCTATGAGAAAATAGACAAAAGTCTATGAGTATCATAGGCTTTTTATTTTGCTCTTATTTCATATACATTTGAAGTTGAAAGGAGTAGCTCTATTGAGAAACAAATCAAAAGCGCTTTCAAAAATAGAAGAATACCTCATTGATATGTAAATTATTTGTAAATTAACACCTTTTTCTGTTAAAAAAACATTCGAAAAGAAGAAAATAATGTCGAAATGAAATAGTTTCAGTCGAATATAGTCTGAAAATTGTATTTGTTGTAAAAAATATTTAGGTGATGAAGTGGAAATATGTGCTATAATTCCAATTGTGTATTCGATATGAAAAATATACGAAGCGCATTGAGAGTGGTTTATAGGAAAACAGTTTATTCATTTCTATATTTAAGTATTATCGATATCTTAATAGTACGATAAAAAGACAGAATTATCAGAATGTGTCGAATCTTCTTTTGAGAAAGTTCTTGATAACGAATGGTTTTGTATAGTATGATGAACTTGTTTCAGAAAATGGTATTTAAACCTTATATTTACATTTAACGGTTTGTATCATTTTTTATGTGAACTACTTTTCATTATAGTGTTTTTGTTTATGTTTTTATTGTTTTATGGCTTTTCTAACTAGCTAGTTTTCAAATTTAATATGATGTGAAACTAGTAGCATATTCCTGAAGGAGGAAATTTATAAAATGGCAAAGACTAACTCTTACAAAAAAGTAATCGCAGGTACAATGACAGCAGCAATGGTAGCAGGTGTTGTATCTCCAGTAGCAGCAGCAGGTAAATCATTCCCAGACGTTCCAGCTGGACATTGGGCAGAAGATTCTATTAACTACTTAGTAGATAAAGGTGCAATTGTAGGTAAGCCAGACGGTACATATGGTCCAGTCGAATCAATCGATCGTGCTTCGGCAGCAGTAATCTTCACTAAAATTTTAAATTTACCAGTTGATGAAAATGCTCAACCTTCTTTCAAAGATGCTAAAAATACATGGGCTGCTAAATATATCGCAGCAGTTGAAAAAGCTGGTATCGTTAAAGGTGACGGCAAAGAAAACTTCTATCCAGAAGGAAAGATTGACCGTGCTTCATTTGCTTCTATGTTAGTAAGTGCTTATAACTTAAAAGATAAAGTTAATGGCGAGTTAGTTACAACATTTGATGATTTAAGAAAACATTGGGGTGAAGAAAAAGCAAACATCCTAATTAACCTTGGAATCTCTGTAGGTACTGGTACGAAATGGGAGCCAAATAAAACTGTAACTCGTGCAGAAGCAGCTCAATTTATCGCATTAACAGATAAAAAGTATGGTAAAAAAGATAATGCACAAGCATATGTAACAGATGTGAAAATTTCTGAACCAGCGAAATTAACATTAACAGGTACTGGTTTAGATAAACTTTCTGCTGATGATGTAACTCTTGAAGGAGATAAAGCTGTTGCGATTGAAGCAAGCGCTGATGGTACTTCTGCTGTAGTAACACTTGGTGGCAAAGTAGCTCCTAATAAAGACTTAAGCATTAAAGTTAAAAATCAATCATTCGTAGCGAAATTCGTATACGAAGTGAAAAAATTAGCTGTAGAAAAACTTACATTTGATGATGATCGTGCTGGTCAAGCAATTGTCTTCAAATTAAACGACGAAAAAGGTAACGCTGATGTTGAGTACTTAAACTTAGCAAACCATGACGTCAAATTTGTAGCAAATAACTTAGATGGTTCACCAGCAGAAATCTTTGAGGGTGGAAAGTCAACTTCTTCTACAGGTAAACTTGGTGTTGGCCTTTCTCACGGTGATTACAAAGTAGAGGTTCAAGTTACAAAACGCGGTGGTTTAACTGTTTCTAACACTGGTATTATTTCAGTGAAAAACCTTGATACACCAGCTTCTGCAATTAAGAGTACTGTATTTGCGGTAGATGCAGATAAAAACGGTGTAGTATACGGTAATAAATTGACTGGAAAAGACTTCAAACTAAACAGCCAAACGTTAGTGGTTGGTGAGAAAGCACAAATCCATAACGTAGTTGCTACAATTGCTGGAGAAGATAAAGTAGTTGATCCAAACTCAATTAGCATTAAATCTTCAAACAGCGGTATTATCTCTGTAGTAAACAACTACATTACAGCTGAAGCTGCTGGTGAAGCTACACTTACTATTAAAGTAGGCGACGTTACAAAAGACGTTAAATTCAAAGTAACGACTGGTTCTCGTGCGTTAAAATCAGTAAAAGCTAATCCAGATAAATTACAAGTTGTTCAAAACAAAGAGTTACCTGTTACATTTGTAACAACTGACCAATATGGCGATCCATTTGGTGCTAACTCAGCTGCAATTAAAGAAGTTCTTCCGAAAACAGGTGTAGTGAAAACTTTAGATGTAACAACAACTGATGCTGGCTCAATCGGTACAAAAACAATTGGTGTTACAGGTAATGAAGTAGGCGAAGGTACAGTTCACTTCCAAAATGCTAACGGTGAAACTCTAGGTTCATTATATGTGAACGTAACAGAAGGTAACGTTGCATTCAAAAACTTCGAACTTGTATCTAAAGTAGGTAAATACGGTGAATCACCTGATTCAAAACTTGACTTAAATGTGGCTAACACAGTTGAGTATCAATTATCTAAGTACACTTCAGATCGCGTATATTCTGATCCTGAAAACTTAGAAGGTTATGAAGTTGAGTCTAAAAATCCAGCAGTAGCTACAGCTGAAATTGTTGGAAATAAAGTTGTTGTTAAAGGTTTAAAACCAGGTAAAGTTGATATCCACTTAACGAAAAATGGTGCAACTGCTGGTAAAGCGACATTAGAAATCGTTCAAGAGAAAATCGCTATTAAATCTGTAGACTTCAAACCAGTTCAAACAGAAAACTTCGTGGAGAAGAAAATTAACATCGGTACTGTATTAGAACTTGAGAAGAGTAACCTTGATGATATCGTAAAAGGTATTAACTTAACAAAAGAAACACAACATAAAGTACGTGTTGTGAAGTCTGGCAAAGATAAAGGAACTCTTTACCTTGATACAAATGGTAATGCTCATTATGACATCTTTGACCAAAAACTTGGTGATGTAACAGTAACAGCATCAAGTGATTCAGTATTCAACAACTTTAAAGCAGACATTTATGATGCTTTAACTACTAAGTACACTGACAAAGGTACATTAGTATTCAAAGTATTAGGCGATAAGAATGTTGTAACAAGTGAAATTGGTTCACAAGCAGTACAAGTGAACGTTCTTAACAATCCAAATCTATAAGTCGATTATAGATAGAGTGAAAAATCAGTGGGGATTCATCCCCGCTGATTTTTTTAATAGAAAGAAGGCTCTTGTAAAAATACAAGAGCCTTCTTTCTATTTCTTAAACTTAAACATATCCCCGCTCAAATTCGAATCACTATACACGAACAATACCATGTTAATGTTGTTGTCTTGAATGTATTGATATACATCTTTTTCGTGATAGTGACGCAGGTCGAGGATAGATGTGTGTTTGAAACTTTGTGCTAAGTGTGGCACGATTGCGTTTGCGAATGAGTCTTTTAGGACTAGGGCGCGTACTTCATTTTGTGCATTGTTATTTTCAATGACGATTTCTGGATAGTCATCTGTGTAATAACCTGCGTATGATGTTGTATCTTTTTGTTTTTCTACGCCGTATATTTCATCTAAGTTTTGGTGAATAGTACCTTGCACATCTTTTGCGGTTACGCTTGTGAAGTTGAAACCGTCTTTCGGTGTGTAGTAGCATAATTTTTCACCATTGGCATCGATGAGTTGGTATAGTTGGTTGTTAAAACTTCCGACTAAATGTTTATTTTGCGCACATGTCCGAGTGTAGTCTTCTTTTTTTATTTCTTTTCCTTTATATATAGAAGATTGTTGCCCGATTGTGTTCATTATATATTGGTAACCTAAGAAGGCACCGTCCATATTCCAATGATGATCTGTTTTGAAATACATGTCTTGTATTTCTTCGTTTGTATAGTTCTGTTTAAAGTGTTCCATAAGTTTTATTGGCTTTACGTCTGCTGGAAGCTTCTTTAGAAAGTAATTTAAATTTTCCTGTGCATATGTGTGAATATGAGAAGGTAATTTAAATGATAATGCATTCGTTTTTGACGGTGGTAAAGCAAAGTAAAACTCAACGTTTTGTTCTTTTAAAAACTGAGACAAATCGTTTATAGCAGGCATAGATTGGTCAATTTCATTATATTTTTTTGTCCACGCCGGGTTTTTCAGGAGCCATTTATCATCAGTTAAAATAATGTCGTTAATGAGAGATTTGCCCATATTAATTTGAGCAATTGTATAGTTTTTAATAAGCTCATCTCGTCCGATTAGTTGATCATTTGTGTATGTTTCGACATCTTTAAAGAAGCTACCAGTTAGGAGAGCTTCTTTCGTAAGTGCTGGTTTTTGAGCGAGCGGCCGATTTTCAACTGGTGAAATGTCTCGGTCTGTTTTGAGTAACGATAATATGCCAAATGAAAAGATAATGGTGAGAAAACCGATAAACAGGATGAGGTTCCCCAATTTTTTCATAATAACTTTTCCTTCCTACATCAGTTAAAACCTGAAATAAATAAATGGATTATATGTTGAGTTAATCAAGTACATAACCGAAATCATAAATAATGTTAGTAATAATATAGGACGTACAAATTGCATTGTGAACATATACGTTTTTGGCGCAAGTTCTAGTATGTTTTTCATTCTTTTTAAAATTGGTGTCGCTGCGATAAAGGCAATGAGAAATACGATAATGTATTCATGTACGTATAACATTGTATTGTCATCGGTGAAAGATTGGCCGCTTATGCCGAACATGGCTTTTAAATATTGGAACGAGTAAGCGAAGTTGTCAGCTCGGAAGAAGACCCAACCGATCATAACGATTAGTAATACGTATGCATGTTGCAGCGGCTTCCATAGTTTGTTTAATATTTTTTCGAATCCAGCTTTTTCAATTGAAATAATAAAGCCGTAATATAAGCCCCAGGCGATAAATGTCCAGCTCGCCCCGTGCCATAAACCAGTTAACCCCCATACGATGAAAAGGTTACGATAATTCGCCAGTTTTGAAACGCGGTTTCCGCCGAGCGGGATATATATGTAATCGCGGAACCAAGAGCCGAGTGTAATATGCCATCTTCTCCAAAACTCTGAAATAGATTTAGAGATGTACGGATAGTTGAAGTTTTTCGGGAAATCAAATCCGAACATTTTTCCAAGTCCGATTGCCATATCAGAGTATCCTGAGAAATCGAAATAAATTTGCAGGGTATAGGCGATAATACCAATCCATGCCGTTCCAACACTCATTTCAGATGGGGGTAAGGCAAAGATTTTATCAGCGACAAATCCAACTTGGTTAGCGATTAATATCTTTTTTGCTAGTCCGAGAACGAAAATTTGAATACCTTCTGTGAATCGTTCAAAAGAATGGATGCGCGTTTTAATTTGCTCAGCGACAATATTGTAACGAACAATTGGTCCGGCAATAAGCTGAGGGAAAATAGAGATATAAAGCGCTAAGTTAAGTGGATTTTTTTGAACATCCCCATCTTTACGGTATATATCGATGACATAGGACATCGCTTGGAATGTATAAAATGAAATTCCAATTGGTAGTGGAATAGGTTCCACATGAATAGATAAGTGCAATACGTTGTTTAAAATGTCTGTGAAAAATGAAATATACTTAAAATAAGAAAGTAATAGTATATTTCCGACTACAGCCATAATTAAAAATGTGACTTTCATATTTTTTCGTTTATCATAATGATGCACGAGTAGGCCGAAGCAGTAGTTTAATACGATGGAAAAGAGCATTAAAAGAACGAAACGTGGTTCGCCCCATGCATAGAAAATTAAACTAAATGCAAGTAATACGAAATTACGTAGCTCGGCACGCACTATAAAATAGAGAAATAATACGAGAGGTAAAAAGATAAATAAGAAAATCGAACTACTAAATACCAAAGGACTCTCCTCACTTTTTCGAAATACATTTCGTAAAAAAAACGACATATCTATTATATATTCTTTTTTATAATAGTGCCTTTAATATTTTAGCATGTTAATAATTCGATTAAAATAATTATTCTATATAATAGAAGGAAAGCGGTATGGAATCCTTTTGACACCCACTATCTGGATAAGATAAGATGAATAAGGTGTGATTTGTTTAGAAGGGAAGAGATGGTGTGTTATTTAACTCGTTTGAGTTTATTTTTTTATTTTTACCGATAGCATTTCTTTTATATTTTTTATTAAATAAATTTGGACAAACTACTTTAGCGAAAGCTTGGCTTGTCGCAGCATCTTTATTTTTCTATAGTTATTGGAACATAAAGTATTTGCCGCTTATGTTAGTATCGCTCATTGTGAACTACTTTATTGGAATGAGGCTCGTGAAGCATAAGAGTAAATTTCTTTTAACAGTAGGCTTACTATTTAATATCGGAATGCTTAGTTATTTCAAGTACTATGATTTCTTTTTGCAAAATGTAAATTCGTTATTTGGAACTCATTTTACATTATTATCATTAACGTTACCGCTTGCGATTAGTTTCTATACATTCCAAAAGATTGCGTTTTTAGTAGATACATATCGCGGGGAAACGGAGGCATGTCATTTTCTTGATTACGCTCTGTTTGTAACATTTTTCCCGCAACTTATTGCAGGACCAATTGTACACCATGCGCAAATTATGCCGCAGTTTGCGGATCGTAGTAAAAAGCGTTGGCAATCAAATTATATCGTTCTCGGTATTTTTGTATTTGCCATCGGTATTTTCAAGAAAGTAGGGATTGCAGACGTTTTATCTCCTGTCGTACGGGAAGGGTTTGATGTACAGCAGTCGCTAACCTTTGTTGAAGCGTGGCTTTCATCATTAGCGTTTACATTCCAGTTATACTTTGATTTCAGTGGATATAGCGATATGGCAATTGGAATTGCGTTAATGTTCAACATTAAATTGCCTCAAAACTTTAACTCACCTTATAAAGCGGTGAGTATACAAGACTTTTGGCATCGTTGGCATATGACATTAAGCCAGTTTTTAACGAAATATGTGTATATTTCTCTTGGAGGAAATCGAAAAGGTATTACGCGTACATACGTCAATATTATGATTGTCTTCTTAATAAGTGGACTTTGGCATGGGGCTGGTTGGACATTTATTTTCTGGGGATTTCTGCACGGATTAGCTTCTGTCATTCATCGTTTGTGGAACAAAGCAGGAGGGTGCATGCCGGCCTGGGCGGGATGGCTCGTGACGTTTTTCTTCATTAATATAACGTGGGTATTCTTTAGAGCAACATCGATGCATGATGCGGTGAAAGTGTTAAAAGGAATGTTTGGATTTAATGGATTCGAACTAGCCAATAGCGTATTCCCGGTATTTATTATTGAGAAGCTACAATTTTTAAAAGGGTACGGTGTTTCATTTACTGAAGCATACCATGTTTCATTATTAAATACGGAAATAGTAGCGTATATTTTCGGAGCATTATGTATTAGTTTCTTCTTAAAAAATTCAATTCAGTTAAAAGACTCATTCCGTCCGACAGTATGGACGGCGTTATTTACTGCAATATTACTTGTGTATAGTGTATTGCATTTAACGAGTATTAGTGAGTTTTTATACTTTAATTTCTAGGTGGAGAATATGAAAAACAAACAGTGGCTTATTTTCGTTTTTGTATGTGTTTTTGTTCCACTTGCAGGTGTTGGAATATTTAATGGCTATGCAGATTCACTTTGGTTATTCTCGCATAAAAATAAGTGGAATGATGTTCAGTTTGGGTTTAATGAGAGACAACAAAAAACGAATTATATAACATATCGTCCGTTTACTTATGATGGCGTTATACTTGGAAGTAGCAGAACAACGTTTATCAATGAGAATGATTTTACTGGATTAAACGCATTTAATTATGCGGTAAGTAGTACAGATCCGCGTGAGTACGATGCGTACATTGAATATGCAAAAGAGAGAAAAGGTAGTGAATTATCTTCTATTGTGATTGGTTTAGATTTCCTTGGAACGAACAAAAATAGAGAAATCGGTTTTGAAAAGCCAGAAGTATATATTAATGAGGCACAAAGCTTACTATATCCAATTAAATCGTATGTGAGTATGGATGGAATTACATATTCTCGAAATACAATTCAAAACTCCATTCATCACAATAAGACTATTGATGTATATAATCGCGATAACATAAAATCGATGCGTGAGTATACGAAAGAAGAGCGTGACACACAAATTGCGGCGCAAGTAGATAAATTTAGTAGAGAGATTTATGGCGGGAATTATGAGTATCAAAATATGAAGGAAATATTAGGAACTGTAAAATCTCATAATCCGAATACAAAGTTTTATATTTTTACAACTCCTGTTTCAGAGCCATTGTTCCGTGCGATGATTCAATCAGGACGTTGGGAAGATTATAAGAGGTGGCTCCATGATGCTGTCGATGTATTTGGAGAAGTGCATCATTTCATGTATTTAAATTCAGTAACAAAGAACTTAGATAATTATATGGATGGACATCATTTCAGGCCAGAAGTCGGAAAGATAATTGCACATAAAGTTGTAAATGAAGAAGATCGTAATGTGCCGAAAGATTTCGGTATTGTTATTACGAAGGATAATATTGATGAGGTGCTGGAGCAGATTCATGCATCGTTTCAATAGAAAGAAATAGTTTTGTTTCAAAGATCGAATCGTCATGTGATTCGATCTTTTTTTTAGTAGTCCACAAAAAATTTAATTAAGCGAGAAAAAGCAATTATGACTGGAGTAGAAAGAAGCAGCATCCAAATAGATGCTGCTTCTTTCTTATTCTATTTCTAAATCAACAATTAAGTAGGCGAGTATAACGATGAAAAAAATGCTAACAGATGGCGCTGTTAATACGTGACCAGACATAAAGCCAATGCCAAGTGATAGGATGAGTGTACTAGTTAATAGCATATATTTTACAGTTATAATTTTCTTAAAGTTTGTGATCATACGGATGAATAGTTTAATACCGAAGTATAGAAGTGGTATTAAGTAAATAAGGAAACCGATAATTCCAAAGGCGAAAAATAGGTCATGGAAGTCCATTTCAATTAATTTAATTTTAACTGTGTAGTTACCAGCGTAACCCATTCCAAAAAGTTTTTGTGAGAGCGGTGCTTCTTTATAGTATTGTTTGTATACTTTTAAGAATTTGTCCCGATCACTATAAATTAAACTCTTCACTTCAGAGTCTGTTAGTTCACCTTTTGCGTGTTTTTTTGCATCCTTTGGATCTTCTTTAATTACTTTTCCTTCTTTTTTATCTTGTTCTTCTTGTACTGCTTTTTTGTATTCGTATATTTGCATGTGGATTCCCATATTTTTTGCGATAGGAGTATGCGGTGTAAGAACAATTAAACCTCCTAGTACAACTGCTGCAACGATGGTGTTTACAAGATATGTGAATCCTTTTTTTTCTTTTTTACGGTTTATCATATATTCAATGAACGAGAAGAAAAGTGCTACGCCTAATGTTAGCACAATTGCACCATATCCAACTTTTGTTCCGACCATAATACTTGCATACATCGCAAGTATTGTTGGAATCCAGTAATATATTTTCGAGAAAGAAGTTGTTTTATAAATCGAATATAAGACAACGATTGGGAACATAATCGCAAAGAGAGCACTTAAATCATTTCCAGCAAAGAACCAACCTCTGGAGCCAATTTTTGAGTGAGGATAGCTTGGGAAATCAGTGCCAGTTTGCATTGCGATAATCATTGTAATGCTTAAAATTAAAGTTGCATATAAGAAATATGTAATGATTTTATGAAACACATATTCTTTATTTTTTAGCTCTTTAAAGACGATAATATATCCAAACAGTAGCACAATTGGATATATGCTCTTTAAAATAAATTTAACTTCTTCTCCAAATGAAACTGGAGATTTAACCATCATATTATTTACAAGACCGATTGCCAGTGCAATTCCGAGTAAACATAAATAGAGAATGTACTTTTTCGCGCCTTGTTGTTTATGATGAAGAAGTAGATAACCTAATGCAAGAAGCATAAAGGCGAAACGGACTACGATTCCGACTGTTGCGCTCATGTGTAATACATAGATTGAAAAAGATGTTAATAAATCTAAAATTGGTTGAAACACGATGAATAGCAGTAGGAAATGCGGGAAGTAGTTATCCGTCTGTTTTAACTTAGTAACCATATGTTCCTCCATTTCTTCATTCCTTTATTTCAGCACCCCTCTATATAATAGGAAGGGGAATGAATTTCTATATTTAATTTTTATATCAGACTTAAGAATACACCATTTCATTGTAATGGTAAATAGATGAAGAGCCGGGATAAACCGACTTTAATTTCTATATTTTTCAACGAAATTGTATGTTTTATGCAAGGTGATATACAAATTACGAGATTATTAGACAGAAAATTAAGAAAAAAGAAGGGTTTTTCACATCCTTTCTATAATTATATAAGTATAATCTTTGTGTAGAAAAGAGGGGTATATATAATGGAAGTAACAAGTAAAACAGAATCTGTCATTGTGAAATATGAAGGGCACGTTGCAACGGTTATGGTCAATCGCCCAGAGGTGTTAAATGCATTAGATGAGCCAACGTTAAAAGAGCTATTACAAAAACTGAAAGAAGTAGCGGAGAGTTCTGCACACATTGTTGTGTTATGCGGGAATGGCCGTGGTTTTTCTGCGGGTGGAGATATTAAATCGATGCTTTCAAGTAATGATGAAAGCAAGTTTGATGGTATTATGAATACTATTTCTGAAGTCGTTGTGACTTTATATACGATGCCGAAGCTTGTTATTAGTGCTATTCATGGACCAACTGCTGGTCTTGGATTAAGTATTGCACTAACAGCTGACTATGTGATGGCAGATATATCATCCATTATTGCGATGAACTTTATTGGAATCGCTTTAATTCCAGATGGTGGCGGCCATTTCTTCCTTCAAAAACGCGTTGGTGAAAATATGACGAAGCAAATTATTTGGGAAGGAAAGAAATTATCAGCGACAGAAGCGCTTGATATCGGTTTAATTGATGAAGTAATCGGCGAAGATTTCCAAACGGCTGTGAAGCAAAAAATTAGTGAATGGTCACAAAAGCCGATTAAAGCGATGGTTCAAACGAAGCAAATTTTATGTGAAGTAAATCGCTCCAATTTAGAACAAACGCTGCAACTTGAAAAACGCGGCCAATATGCGATGAGACAAACAGCGGATCATAAAGAAGGCATTGCTGCATTTTTAGAAAAACGTTTGCCAGCATTTAAAGGAGAATAAAGTGTAGTGGTAGTTTTACTGCCGGCTAATTTAGGATAAAGGGGAGAAAGTGCTAACACATTTTAGTATAATTGTGTTAGCACTTTTTTTTAAGGAGTAATGAATGAAGAAATTGATTGGTGTTATCGTTATTATTTTACTTACATATTATGCTTTGCATAGTACACCATCTCTTGCGGTACGGACTGCACTATTCTTTGAAGGGCATCCAATTGTTGCTTTCTCAGGTGAAGTGGAGAAAGAACGGGATGTGAAAAAAGAAGCGATTCCTGATGAGTACCAAACCTTATATGGAGAGAAGAAAGAAGAACCAGAGCATTATTTCTTTCCGGCAGTAAGGGCGCACGGATCAGGAATTGATATGTTAAGTGCTTGTGTGAAAAAAGAGTGGTTATTTTATAAGGCAGAGCTCGGCTGCTATTAAACATAGGAGGATGAATGATGTCAGCATATAACAAGTTAGTAAGAGATCGTGTTCCAGAGAAAATCTTAATGTCTGGAAAAACATATACAGCACAAAAATTAACAGGACAAGCATACATACAAGCTTTGGCGAAAATTGGAACAGAAGAAATTCGTGAATTTGCTTCTATGAAAGAGCGTGAACATGCGCTTGATTCTCTTGCGGATGCACTGGAAGTAATCATATCATTAGCGCGTGCAGAAGGTGCAACAATTGAAGATGTAGAACGTCTTCGTAAGCAGAAAGAGATAGAGCGCGGTGGGTTTGAAAGAGGTATTTACTTGTTGGATGTTTCAGAAGAATAGATTTGTAGGGAAAGCATAGCGTTACTCATTAACGCTATGCTTTTTTGTTGCAATTAAGCTAATAATGAAGAAGATAGCTGTTAATACCCAGCCGATTGTAATAGAAGTAGTAGTATGAACTGCATAAGAAACTTGTAAACAAAGTAATGATGCTAGAAACCAAATGAGTGCAATGTGTACATATTTTTTTGATATATTCATATTGTATAACTCCTTTTATATACTAAAGTGAATTTTACTATAATTTAGAAAATTAAGCTATATGAGTAGAGGATTTATAGTAAATTCGGTATACTAAATAATAGGAAAAATGAGGAGGAAATGACAATGGCACATCATGCGAAAGAAACGATGGAATTGATTAAGGAGCTTGTCTCTATTCCAAGTCCATCTGGAAATACAGAGAAAATTATTCGTTTTATTGAAAACTATGTAAGTGAGTGGAATGTAGAAACGAAGCGTAATAATAAAGGTGCTCTTATTTTAACGGTAAAAGGGAAAAATGATGCACAGCACCGTTTGTTAACAGCACACGTTGATACGTTAGGTGCGATGGTAAAAGAAATTAAGCCAGATGGTCGTCTCAGTCTTTCTATGATTGGCGGATTTCGCTGGAACTCTGTAGAAGGGGAATATTGCGAAATTGAAACATCAAGTGGCAAGACGTATACAGGAACGATTTTAATGCATCAAACATCTGTACATGTATATAAAGATGCAGGTGAAGCGAAACGCGATGAGAAAAATATTGAGGTTCGTATTGATGAGCGCGTATTTTCAGCTGATGAAGTACGTGAATTAGGAATTGAAGTAGGAGACTTCGTTTCATTTGATCCACGCGTTCAAATTACAGAGAGCGGATACATAAAATCACGTCATTTAGATGACAAAGTAAGTGTTGCGATCTTATTAAAATTAATTAAGAGATTACAAGACGAAAACGTAACATTACCATATACAACTCATTTCTTAATTTCTAACAATGAAGAGATTGGATACGGTGGTAACTCTAACATTCCAGAAGAAACGGTTGAATATTTAGCGGTTGATATGGGAGCGCTAGGTGATGGACAAGCATCTGACGAGTATACAGTATCTATTTGTGCAAAAGACTCTAGTGGTCCGTATCATTATGCACTACGTAAACATTTAGTAGAGCTTGCGAAAACGAACAATATTGAATATAAAGTAGATATTTATCCGTACTATGGATCGGATGCATCAGCTGCGATTCGCGCTGGATTTGATGTGAAGCATGCATTAATTGGAGCAGGTATTGATTCTTCTCATGCATTTGAGCGTACACATGAAAGTTCGATTGCTCATACAGAAGCACTTGTTTATGCATATGTATTATCAGAGATGATTGCAGAATAAGAAAAGAAATAGGCTACCTCTAGTAGCCTATTTTTTGTTTGCAGAGAAATCGACTTTATTTAACAAAGAGTAAATTAATTGTAATTTATTTTACAATATTAAGAAAGTAGGTTTACTACATAATTCGAGTATTATAAAATAATAGAGGCGCATTAATTTTTTTTGTTCGGATTTTTCGAGATTTATATATTAAGATTACGCGTTATTAAAAGATGATTGTCGAGAGGAGTATTATTTTTTATGAAGTATCGTGCAGTCGCGGCAGGTATTTTAGCCGCAAGTTTATTATCGTCTCCAGTAAGTAGTTTCGCAGCAGCGAAGAAGTTTTCAGATGTTCCTTCATGGGCGCAAGAATCAGTTGATTATTTAGTAGGAAAAAAGGCGCTTGATGGAAAGCCAGATGGAACGTTTTCTCCATCTGAAGCAGTAGATAAAGGGTCAGCTGCAAAAATTTTAGCAGTCGTTCTTGGTTTACCAATTGATCCAAAAGCAAAGCCATCTTTTAAAGATGCACAAAACCATTGGGCAGCTCCGTACATTGCTGCAGTGGAAAAAGCAGGTGTAATTAGTGGAGATGGTACTGGTAAATTTAATCCATCAAGCCAAATTAACCGTGCATCTATGGCATCTATGTTAGTACAAGCATACTCATTAGATAAGAAAATTATTGGAGAACTTCCAACACAGTTTAAAGATTTGGAACCTCATTGGGGTAAGAAACAAGCTAATATTTTAGTAGCTTTAGAGATTTCTAAAGGTACGGGAAATGGCTGGGAGCCTGAAGGAACTGTAACTCGTGCAGAAGCAGCTCAGTTTATTGCGATGGCTGATCAAAATAAAACAGATACATCAAAAAGAATGTATATGAACAGAAACTTTATTACATATCATCAACCATCATTATCATCTGGTATTACTGATGTTCAGCATAAGCCACAAATGGTTGTAGTGAAAGAACAAAGAGCAGACGGCTGGTTAAAAATTGTAACAAGTAAAGGTGAGAAGTGGACACCTCTAACAGAAAAAACAGAAACGATTAATGAAGGATTTACTACTTATGAAACAGCTTCACATAGTTCTAAAGTGCTAGGTACATATAATGCACAAACAGTAACGGTTATGGAAGAGAGTGGAAGCTGGATTCGTATCCGCGTAGGCGCTGGTTTCCAATGGGTTGATAAAAATCAATTAAACCCAGTAAAACAAGAGAACTTCTTAGAAGGTAAAGCAATTATTATTGATCCAGGTCACGGTGGAATTGACTCGGGTAATGTTGGTTATTATGAGAAAGAAAGTGAAACTGTATTAGATGTATCATTACGATTAAAGAAAATATTTGAGCAAAAAGCACCATTTACTGTTATGTTCACTCGTACAGATAATACACGTCCAGGAGTAGACTCAACAGATTCATTGAAAAAACGAGTAGAGTTTGCACAGGAACATAATGGAGATATTTTTGTAAGTATTCATGCTAATGGCTCTCAATATAAAAATGGACAAGGTACAGAAACATTATATTATCAGTCAGCAAGAGCAAAAGTAACGAATCCGCATGTAGAAGACAGTAAGTTATTAGCACAAAAAATTCAAGATCGTCTTGTAGCAGCACTTGGAACAAAAGATCGTGGTATAAAACATCAGGACTTATACGTAACTAGAGAAAATACAATGCCAGCTGTATTAACAGAATTAGCATTTGTAGATAATAAAAGTGATGCAGATAAAATTGCTACACCAAAACAGAGACAAGCTGCAGCGGAAGCGATTTATCAAGGTATTTTAGATTATTACGAAGCGAAGGGTAATAACGTATCTTCTTTCCGTTAATACATCAAAAGAGATTGCTAATAGGCAGTCTCTTTTATTTATTAACGTTTCTCTTTATTTCAGGCATGTGATATCATTTAATTTTATCCGACTTTAATGGGCAGTAAGACCCCCACCTCAAAATTCAGCGAAAGCAGAGGAGTTAGGTAGGGAATCAACTGCCCATAAAAGTCCGATTGGTGAGGGCTGATTAAAGTTTCACTTTATACGAAACATTATTGTAATTATAACGATATAGAGGATGATAATAGATTGAATAATCATAGTAAAACACCTGCATGTATATACACGTATGCATTTCGCGAGGAGGAGCGTGCTTTATGTTACTTGGAAATGCGCTCGTTCTTTGGGATGGAGTCTCACGTTAATATTTTGAAAAGTGATGTCAAAATTGACCCGAGTAGAAGTGCGTTTATAAAAGAGCGCGTTGAGGTTATGTATGAAGGGGACGACTTAGAAAGTATTTTGAAACAAGTAGAACAAATTGATTTGGCAGGGGCGACATTCAAAGTTATCTTCGTTAAAATTAATGACCTTGTTGGAGAGAATAAAATCGAATATGGGGAAAGACGTTTTATTGAGAGAGACCTCGGCATGCATATTGAAGGAGAAGCCGATGTTCGTAATCCAGAGCGTGTATTCGGGATTGTTCCTCTTGGAGGACGCTGGTACTTCGGGCACTATGTAGAAAGTGAACCAGTTTGGTATCATCACATAAAAAAACCGCATAGCTATTCGACATCTCTTAGTACACGTGTTGCGCGATCGGTTGCAAATATCGCTGTACCAAATCCAGATGGAGTACGAGCAATTGACCCGTGCTGCGGCATTGGAACAGTAGTAGTAGAAGCACTTTCTATGGGGATTAACATCGTTGGTAGAGATATAAATCCACTTGTAGTGCTTGGAACGAGAAAAAACATCGCACATTTCGGGTTTGAAGGAACAGTAACAAAAGGACCAATCGAGGAAATTACTGAGAACTACGACGTTGCAATTATTGATATGCCATATGACCTATTTACGCACGCAACACCAGAAGATCAATTCTCCATTCTTTCAAGCGCGCGCCGCATTGCTAAAAAGGTAGTCGTTGTCACAATGGAAACGATGGACGACATGATCCATGAAGCAGGATTTGAAATTACAGATCGCTGCATTACAAGAAAAGGATCATTTACTAGACAAATTCTTGTTTGTGAATAAGAAAGGAAGGTCACCCGTTTGGGTGACCTTTTTTATAGTGGTTTGATGTGTGATTGGTTGGTGGAATGGAGGAGGGATTTAGCGAAATTTGTCGGTAAGTCGATATTCCATGTCGAATCGTCGATAAATTTAAAAAATCGCCGATATATTGCGTTGAATCGCTGATATATTCCGAGAATCGCCGATATCGTTACATTAGAATATTACTGTTCTTTTAATTTCTCTTGCTGTGCAAGTAATAAATTGCGTAAGACGTGTCCGCGGTAACTTTCTAGTTTTCTTCCTTCATGATAGCGAACACCTAATTTTTTTAGTTCAGCTACGTACCAGCCTTTTGTTCCGTAGTACATTGGATCACTTCCTTTTTGCTTTTGAACAGTATATGTTGGGGATGGAAGTAACTTTCCATTGAAAATAATAAGCCTGGCTGTATCAAGTGGTTTCATAAAATGGCTTCCGGATCGTGTATAAAAAAATAGACAGTACTGTATGCTTTTTCAAACAATGTATACAAATTTATACCCTATGCGTTGGCATGATATTTGCAATGAAAATAGTATCAACATATAGGGGAGAGATAGAAATGAAGATTAGTAAAGTGTACACGACGATTGATGCTCACGTAGCTGGGGAACCGCTTCGAATTATTACAGGCGGCGTGCCAGAAATAAAAGGAGAAACGCAGTTAGAAAGACGCGCATACTGTATGGAGCATTTGGATCATCTTCGCGAGGTTCTTATGTATGAACCGAGAGGGCATCACGGCATGTACGGTTGTATTATTACACCGCCGGCAAGTGCTCACGCTGATTTTGGCGTGTTATTTATGCACAATGAAGGCTGGAGTACGATGTGTGGGCATGGCATTATTGCCGTTATTACAGTCGGAATTGAAACAGGTATGTTTGAAGTGACAGGTGAGAAACAAAAGTTCATTATTGATAGCCCTGCTGGGGAAGTCATTGCGTACGCAACATATAACGGGAGCGAAGTAGAGTCCGTATCATTTGAAAATGTTCCTTCATTTGTATACAAGAAAGACGTTCCTATTAAAATAGATGACTACGAATTTCAAGTAGATATCGCGTTTGGCGGAGCATTCTACGCTGTTGTGGATAGTAAAGAATTTGGTTTGAAAGTTGATTTTAAAGACTTAGCTGCTATTCAAACGTGGGGCGGTAAAATTAAGCACTACATTGAGAGCCAAATGGAAGTAAAGCACCCGCTTGAAGAAGGGTTAAAAGGAATATACGGCGTTATTTTCTCAGATGAACCGAAAGGGAAAGACGCAACGTTACGAAATGTAACAATCTTCGCTGATGGGCAAGTAGACCGTTCTCCTTGCGGCACAGGAACTTCCGCAAGAATCGCAACTCTTTTTGCAAAAGATGCTTTACAAAAGGGAGAAATTTTCGTCCACGAATGTATTACTGACGGGAAATTTGAGGGAGAAGTATTGTCGGTAACAGCGGTACATACATATGAAGCTGTCGTTCCGAAAGTAACGGGGAATGCATTTATTACAGGATTTCATCAGTTCGTTATAGACCCGAGAGATGATTTGAATCGAGGATTTTTGTTAGGATAAGAGGAGGAGGTGGAAAGATATGCTAGTCCTAAGCGCGAACGAACAACGAAACTTAGTAAATATGAATGAAGTCATTGAATACGCGGCGCTTGCCTTAAAAGAGTTTTCCGCAGAAAGAACAATCACGCCAATTCGCGGTTCATTACCATTTGCGAACGAGCAAAATACGGCATTAATTATGCCTTCAGTCGCAGAAGGGCTTGAGGCACTTGGCTTAAAAGTAGTAACAGTAGTACCCGAGAACAAAAAGATAGGAAAGAAAACGATAAACGGGATTGTGATGCTATCAGACTTTCAAACGGGAGAACCGCTCGCACTGTTAGAAGGATCCTACTTAACGATGATTCGAACAGGCGCCCTATCAGGAGTAGCGACAAAACATTTAGCTCGTCATAACGCAAAAACGTTATGTATTATCGGGACAGGAGAACAGGCGAAGGGAATTGCCGAAGCTGTATTTGCGGTAAGAGGTATTGAAAAAGTCATTTTATACAATCGAACAGAAGAAAAGGCGTATGCATTTGCGCAATATATACAAGAGGAATTCGGTAAACCTGCATACGTCTATTCCAATGTAAATGAAGCAATAAGCGAAGCAGACATCATCGTCACAACTACGAACGCATCCACACCAGTCTTCTCAGAAAAACTACAAAAAGGCGTCCACATAAACGCCGTCGGCTCATTTAGACCGAACATGCAAGAACTACCATCCCACGCCATTGCTAATGCAAACAAAGTAGTAGTGGAATCAAAAGAAGCAGCATTAGAAGAAACAGGAGACCTTCAAGTTCCGATACAGGAAGGTTTATTTGAGGCGAGCGCCATTCACGCTGAACTCGGACAAATCATTAGTGGAGAAAAAGTAGGTAGAGAGAACGATGAAGAGATTACTGTTTTCAAATCGGTTGGTTTGGCGGTAGTGGATATAATTGTTGCGAAGTATTTGTATGAGAGAGCGGTGGAGCGTGGAGTTGGGAGTAGGATTGAGTTTTGAGAGGGACTGCCTTTTGGTGGTCTTTTTAATTTTGGGTTGAGGGGTAATAACATTTGGTCCTTTCCAAGAAAAATAAAGAGTTGCATCAAAGTTATTTTAGGTGTTATGAAGAACTGAGTCATTTATTTCTACAGGTTTCTAAATTTTATAACTGCTGTACAGTATCGCCATAACCACTACTAGCATTTCCATCGTCTTAAAAAAGATTTATAGTTATATTATAAATCTTCTTAAGGAGAGGGTATATTGAATAAGAAAAACAGGATGAATATTGCTATTTTAACAATTTTATTATTAATAATAGGCTACATATCTTATACAATGTACAGCAAAAATATTACGCAAGATAAAGCTTCGAAAGTAGCAATAAATCACATGAAGGATAAAGAAAATATAGATCTTGTAGTTACTAAAGCTGAGATTTTACATGGAGTTCGTGAGGGTTTTATTGATGTAGAAGGTTATTCTAAAAATGATAAGAAGAAGGTAATCCGCGTTACAATAAACAAAACGCAAAACTATTTAGTATCTGGTTGGGGATTTAAGAACCAAAGGTAATAAGTTAGATTACTCCAATAGAACTACCAATGGCATCTGTTTTATGAAGCCATTGGTAGCTAATCCGCTGATTTTCCTATTAAGATTAGGATCTCAAACGGTGTCCTTTGTTAGACCGCCGTGCATTTCATTATTAGAGGTACAGCTTTTTACCATTCCCGCCATTCTTCTGTTATATCTTCTTCGGATTCTAAGCCAGCTATTCGTGCTGCTGCATCGATAAATTCATAGAGATCTTCTCTTTCCGTTGTTTCGATAAAATGGTTATGTTCGATATTTAGTTCATTTAATTTAATAACGACTTCTTTAACAACTTGCATTACTTCGACTTCGGTTGGATTCTCACCTAATTGCTGTAATTTGTTAATGTAAGTGTCGAGTACTTTATTTGTTGCACTTATATTTTCTTCAGTGAAAAATTCCCCATCTTCATCATACTCAACCCATGAGGTTGTAGGTTTGTTTTTTTTCAATTCATCAAATGTCATGATACCCTCCTAAATGTGTTTTTTTTCTTTAATCTCATTCTACATTTTCAATCATATATAACAATCATTTAAGAGAAATTTTTTAGGCTACTAGTTTTTTAACTTATTTTGCTCTTCGCATCAATATAGTTTATCGCAAGAATGCATGAATAGATTTCAAACCTTCTAGTTTTACAAAAAAGTTTGACTTTATATAGAGGTAGTGGTAATTTAAAACTTATAAGAAAACTCGGGATTAATTCCGAGTTTTCTTATGGGTATAACTAGTTTGAGGGGGCCGAAAGATGAAACGGAAATTATTTGCATTACCATTTGTCCTAATACTACTTATTGCATTAGCGGCTTGTTCTGGAGGAAAAGATTCTTCGAAGCAAGCGGGCACTAGTAAATCAGGGACTCCGAAAGATGGAGGAACATTAACGATTGGCGTTAGCGATAACCCAGAGACGATGAATCCGCTTTATGCGAATGATCGTGTATCGTTAACGGTGCAGCAAGCTTTATATGCACCGCTGTATCATATGGAAGACGGTAAGAAGAAATTTGTTCTTGCTGAGAGCTTTACGCCTTCAGAGGATCAATTAACGTGGACATTGAAGTTAAAAGATAATTTGAAATGGCATGATGGTAAGAAAATTACATCAGACGACATAGCATTTACATTCCAATCTATTTTAGATGAGAAGCAAAATAGCTCAAGTCGTGAAAACTTTGTTTTTAAAGGAAAACCGCTTGAGGTGAAAAAGGTAGATGAGTTAACAACTCAATTCGTTTTACCACAAGTAAGCGCATCTTTTGAAGGTGTGATGAATGATTTCTTCCCAATTCCGAAACATGTATTTGAAGGGGAAGCAGATTTAGCGAAGAGTAAGAAAAACTTACAACCTGTAGGATCAGGTCCGTTTAAGTTTAAAGAGTATAAGTCTGATGAGTATGTTGCATTAGATCGATTTGATGATTATGTAGGTGGTAAAGCTAAATTAGACTCTATCGTCTATCGCGTTGTAAAAGACCGTAATACAGCAAATGTTTCACTACAAAATGGTCAAATCAATATGAAGATGATTGAGCCGCAAGACTTTAAGAAATTAGATAGCACTGGGAACTTCTCAATGGTGACATTCCCTGAAGGTAGATTATTCTACTTATCTTATAACCAAAATACAGATCTTATGAAGAAAAAAGAAGTGCGCCAAGCAATTGCGTATGCGTTAGATAAAAAAGAAATGATTAACTCTGCATTCGTTTCTAGTCAATTTGCAGAACCAGCAAATTCAATTTTAACGCCAGACGCTATGTATTATGCGAAAGATATTAAAGACTATAAGTATGATAAAAAAGAAGCGAAAGATTTATTAGCGAAAGCTGGCGTGAAAGATAAAGAAAAAGTACGCGTCATGTATGTAACGAATAATAAAATTATGGAAAGCTTAGCGCTTTATACACAACAAAAGTTAAAAGAAGTTGGCTTAGAAGTTGAACTAAATGCATTAGATGCTAGTGCGGCAAGTGAAAAAGGCTTAGATAAAGAGAATAAAGAATATGACATTACATTTGGTGGTTACATAATGGGACCTGAGCCAGATTCATATAAGAGCTTATTCTTAAGTAATGCTGAATACAATTATGCACGATATAAAAACGCTGATTTCGATAAGTTATGGGAAGAAGCTGCAGTTGAAACAGATAAAACGAAACGCGCAGAACTATACCATAAAATTCAAGAGACAGCTAGAGAAGATTTACCTTATCTACCAATTGCGTATCCGAAAGCGGTTATTGCAGTAGATAAAAAGTTTGATGGATTAAAAGAAGCAAAAGCAATTCCTGTCACAATGTTTGAAGATTTATCTAAGATTTATGAAGTGAAATAAGAAACAAACAGTAAAGAAGCTGGTGGAAATCAGCTTCTTTAGCTTGAGGGGGGGAAGTTTGTGTATAAAGTAATTGCGAAGAGGCTTTTAAATGCAATTCCGCTTTTATTTGTTATTTCTATTATTTCTTTTCTATTAATAAAACTAGCACCGGGAGATCCCGTTCGAAACTTTGTCACACCAAATATGAGTCCAATTGATGTTGAGCGTATTCGAAAAAGTTTAGGACTAGATCAACCAATTTACGTGCAGTATTTTTTATGGTTAAAAAATATTTTAACAGGGAACTTTGGTTACTCACTTCAAAATCATCGTCCTGTTTTAGATCTTATCGCAGAAAGATTACCCGCAACAATTGGGTTAATGGGATCATCTTTACTCGTCTCATTCGTAATCGCAATACCACTTGGACTATTTACAGGTGTGAAAAAGAATTCGTTCTTTGACCGCATTGTAAACTTTATCTCTTATGTGGGAATCTCAATGCCAGTCTTTTGGTTCGCTTTACTATTAATCTACTTATTCTCTTTAAAGCTGAATCTCCTTCCGAGTATGGGTATGCGCACAGTCGGTCAAGATTCTTTCTGGGATATTGTCCAGCACGGCATTTTACCTTGCATGGTGCTTGCGTTCCAAAACATCTCTGTCTATATGAGATATATTCGCTCAAGTACGATTCAGCAATTAGAAGAAGACTACGTACAAATTCAATATGCGTACGGTGCTTCAAAGAAAACAGTTTTATTTAATCACGTGCTTCGAAATGTATTAATACCGATCATTACAATTTTCGGATTATCTATTCCAAGTTTAGTGGGCGGAGCGTTTATTACGGAAACAGTATTTTCATGGCCAGGTCTTGGTTCACTTGGGGTAAATGCTATTTTTAGATTTGATTATCCGATTATCATGGCAATTACATTATTATCATCATTCATGTTGATTCTTGGTAACTTAATTGCTGATATTTTATATGGCGTAGTAGATCCGCGCATTCGAATGAGGGGGTGATTTGGAATGAATAATAGGAGATTTCAAACGATAAAGCATAGTTTTACAAAAAATAAGTTTGTTGCAATGGGAGTTATTATACTTGCGGTTTTAACGGTCGCATCGATTTTCGCATTCGTATCGCCTTACGATCCTAGTAAAATGTCAATTCCAGATCGCTTAAAAGAACCAAGTGTGAGTCATCCTTTCGGAACGGATGATTACGGAAGAGATTACTTAACTAGGGCGTTATATGGTGGACGCGTTTCACTTGCGGTCGGTTTTCTAGCGATGGTTGTTTCTATTACAATCGGAACCGCAGTTGGAACGATTAGCGGATATTTTGGCGGAAAGTTAGACAACTTCTTAATGCGAATTGTGGAAGTACTTATGTCAATTCCATCATTCTTCTTAATGTTACTATTAAATGCTTATTTAAAACCAGGAATTACAACGTTAGTTCTTATTATCGGATTACTAACATGGATGGACACCGCTCGTATCGTAAGGGCAGAGACTTTATCTGTAAAAGAGCGTGAGTACGTCTTATATGCAAAAGTGTCAGGACAAAAATCACTCATGATTATTGTAAGACATATCATTCCTAACATTTTATCAACCATTATTATCGCCGCGACATTAACGATCGCGACATCGATTTTAATGGAATCATCACTTAGTTTCTTAGGTTTAGGTATTAGAGAACCAGATTCTTCTTGGGGCAGCATGCTAAACAATGCACAAGGATATATTGGCGAAGCTTGGTATTTAACACTCTTCCCAGGATTCCTTATCCTTTTAACGGTACTTAGTTTTAACGTAATTGGTGAAGCATTGAAGAAAGCTTTCGCACCAAAAGGAGCCGGACATGAAAACTAAAGTGTTAAGTGAAAGGAGTGAGAAGCGTGTCTGAAAAACTATTAGAAGTGAAAAATTTAAAGACTTCTTTTTTCATAGAAAGCGGAGAAGTGGAAGCGGTTCGCGGCGTTACATTTCGTTTAAATAAAGGAGAGGTAGTTGGTATCGTTGGGGAGTCAGGAAGCGGAAAGAGTGTAATGGCGAAGTCCGTTATGTCTCTCGTTACATCACCAGGGAAAGTGAAAGAAGGAGAGATTCTTTTTCATAATGAAAACATCCTTTCTAAATCTGAAAAAGAATTGCGTTCTATTAGAGGAAATCAAATTTCGCTTATCTCCCAAGATCCAATGTCGGCGCTAAATCCAGTCGTGAAAATCGGGAAGCAAATGACGGAAGTAATTATACGTCATCAAAAAGTAAAAAAGAAAGAAGCAGAGAAAATCGCGGTTAACTTGTTAAAACAAGTCGGTCTTTCGTCACCAGAAGAAAGGGTAAAACAATATCCGCATGAACTAAGCGGCGGTATGAAGCAACGGGTTATGATAGCGATGGCAATGTCTTGTAATCCAGACCTTCTTATTGCAGACGAACCAACAACAGCGCTTGATGTAACGATACAAGCACAAATACTAGATTTAATGAAAAACTTAAAAAACGAAACGAACATGGCGTTACTTCTTATTACGCATGACTTAGGAATAGTCGCACAAAACTGTACACGCGTTATCGTTATGTATGGCGGGCTTATTATGGAAGAAGGACCTGTACTTGATATTTTCCAATCACCGAATCATCCATATACAAAAGGGTTATTAAACTCTTTGCCAAAAATATCGAACGGCGTAAAAGAAAGACTCGCGCCCATTCAAGGTGTAACGCCAAACTTATTACACCCGCCAAAAGGTTGCCCGTTCGCAGAGCGTTGCCCGCATACGATGGATATTTGTGAAAAAGAACGTCCTCCATATTTTGAAATTGGAAACGAAAGACGTTCTATGTGCTGGTTAAATGATAGGGCGGTAGGTGAATCACATGCATGAAGAAAACTTAATTGAAGTTCGAAACTTAAAAAAATATTTTCCTATTAAAAAAGGACTATTCGGTAGAAAAACAGAGCAATTAAAAGCAGTCGATGACTTAAGTTTTACAATTAAAAAAGGTGAAACATTTGGATTAGTAGGAGAATCAGGTTGCGGAAAATCAACGACAGGGAGAAGCATCATTCGCTTACACGATGTTACTTCAGGTAACGTGTTATTCGACGGAAAAGACATCGCAAGTTTAAAGGAAAGTGAACTAAAAGAATATCGAAAACGAATGCAAATCATTTTCCAAGATCCATACGCATCATTAAACCCGGCAATGAACGTATTCCAAATTATTAGCGAACCGATGAACATTCACGGATCTTACGAAAAAGAAGAACAAAAAGAAATCATTTTAGACCTGCTCAAAAAGGTAGGCCTAAAAGAAGAACACTTATATCGCTATCCGCACGAATTTAGCGGAGGCCAGCGTCAGCGCATCAGCATCGCGCGCGCACTATCTGTAAAACCGGACTTCATTTTATGCGACGAACCAATCTCAGCACTAGATGTCTCAGTCCAAGCGCAAGTCGTAAACATGCTGCAAGACATACAAGAAGAAACAGGCGTCACATACTTATTCATCGCACATGACTTATCTATGGTAAGACACATATCAGACCGAATCGGAGTCATGTACTTAGGAAACATAGTAGAAATTGCCGACAGCGAAGACCTATACACAAAACCGGCACATCCATACACACAAGCACTACTCTCATCCATGCCAGAACCAGATCCAACAAAAATAGGGAAAGATCGGATCATTCTAGAGGGAGAAGTACCAAGCCCACTCAACTCACCATCCGGCTGCAAATTCAGAACACGCTGCAAATTCGCCACTGAAAAATGCGCACAGGAAGTACCGAAGATGGTCGAGATTGCGAAAGGGCATGAGGTGGCTTGTCATTTGTTTTAGAGTGGGGGAAAAGCACTGGGGGACCTGGTGCTTTTTTTTGTTTTACGTGGCCATTAAGTTAACAAAGGAGATTATTAAATACGAAACGCTTCTTGTTTCAGAGATAACAAGCTTTGATTGCCGGTGCTCCAAAATTAAGTGGAGAAATCACTATGGGTATTATGTGGTAATCAAAGGAAACGGGTTCTACAAAATTCAATGTTTTAGAATTCAAGTCATTTTTTATAGTAAATAAATTCAATATGTACTACATACTATTTTGTATGGTGAAACAAGTATTAGTTATACATGTATAATTTATAATAACCTTCATATTGGTAAGGTTAAATTTAGACTTAAGTATGACAAATAAGAAAAGCGCGCAGAGCTAAGATAATATATAGTTATCGAAGCCAGAAGAAATGGATACATTAGGGTATTTTTTATACTAATATTTAGGCCCCATCATCATGAATTGATTCGCGAAGCTATCTATTGCTCTTCTATATCTATCTAAATCATCTCCTATCTTTCTAAATTCATCGATTCTATAGACGAGCTCCTTCTCTACTTCACTTAACCTTCTTTCAATTTCTTTAGCGGTATTTCCTTTCCAGCTATGTGCTAATAGTGTTTTTATGGCATTGACATTCTTTCTGTGATTTTCTAATTCTAAAATACACGATTCTAAATTATTTTTGGCACCTACTACATCGGCAGCATGTGCTATAACATCATAATTTTTCATGAAGATCACCCGTTTTTCAGTTTTGTTTATCAACAGTTTCAAATTCAACCGCTCTTTGTTCAATGAAATCAGCCTCGGAACGAATACGTTCCATATACCCTCTTTGAAATCCATAAATACCGTATGTAAGTGTATTAATTAAATTGCCATCAACACTAGCTGGCGATTGTTGTAATACATTAATAATTTTATTGCTTGCTTGTACGATCTTTTGGTTAATATTATCAATTTCCCTTTTTAAATCTGAAGTAATTTGTTTAACTTCTTCGACTGTTAAATGAATTGTAACCCCATCAGCGCGTGGGGACCCCTGAATTTTCTCTCCTGTCTCCCCATCGTACATATTCGGCATATTTAAATAACCGTATTTGTCGTGACTAAGGTTATCCATGGAATGAAAGCTTGGACCCATAAAACCCATGAAAAAACGAACAGTATTATAACCATTTGTTAAAAAAGGTAAAAATGGAATATAACTACTTGCATCATGAATCCTATTATCATTTTTTATATCTGGTTTATCTGTATAAAATAAATGACCTATACGACCTCTATTTTTATTATCATTTCCTCTAAAACCAGTAAATACAGTGTCATTGGGGTTTCCGATAGTTGTAATTTGATCTTTATAATCTCCCCTTAAGGCTTTTTCCTTTTTATCTTTAGGTAATGAATCAATAACATTTGGAGCTTCGTAACTAACAACTGCTACATCATTCATAACCCCAGCGTATTCACCTAAACCACCACCTAGAGAATGGCCGGTTAATGTAAGTTGGTATCCGTCTAACCCATTTTTAGGGTCTTTCATATATTTCTTTACTTCTTTTGTTAAATCATCAGCATTAGTAAATTGACTTTCTGCAACTATTTTTTGCTTTCTTTCTTTCGCCATAGCGAAATTAAATTGTTCAGTTAAAGGAAGTGATGAAGTGTCAAAGCTATTCATTTTTTCCAAACTATCTTGATTTTTTCTAAAACGATTACCCATAACATCAAATACATCTGCATCATAAAAATCAGGTGCTTCCCAAGAGCCGCGAAAAGCAATCACAACTTGTTTTGTTTCTTCATTCTTGTAAACAGTGGCATCAAAGCTATTTTTTGAGTTATGAAGAACGGCACCATTTATTTCCACAGGTTTCCAAACCTCTTTTTGTTTACCAAATTCTACAACTTCTGTAAGAGCATCACCATAACTACTAGTAGCCAAATGGGAAAGGCTTTTATCTGAAACTGAACTTCCCATATTTTCAACTCCTCAAAAAAGATTTATAGTTATATTATAAATCTTCTTAAGGAGGAAATATATTGAATAAGAGAAAAAAGGTGAATATTGCTATTTTTACGATTTTATTATTAATAATAGGCTACATATCTTATACAATGTACAACAAAAATATTACTCAAGATAAAGCTTCAAAAGTAGCAATAAATTATATGAAGGATAAAGAAAATATAGATCTTGTAGTTACTAAAGTTGATATTTTACATGGAGTACGTGATGGTTTTATTGATGTAGAAGGTTATTCTAAAAATGATAAGAAAAAGGTAATCCGCGTTACGATAAACAAAACGCAAAACTATTTAGTCTCCGGTTGGGGATTTAAGGATCAAAGGTAAATGATTAGATTACTCAAATAGTAAATTCAAATGAGAGAAAGGCACCTTAAGGTGCCTTTTTTAACTAGATTTATTATTAACTAATTTATCTCTACCACCAAGCTCCGCCTCAATCTGCGAAGTTTTCGATGACTCATCCATACGCCAATACGTAATAAAGCTGATCGCGATACATCCAGCTACGTAGAAGTAGAATAGTGACTCCATTCCGATACTTTTTAGCCATAAAGCGATGAACTCGGCTGTTCCACCGAATATCGCAACGGTTAGTGCATATGGTAAACCTACGCCAAGTGCGCGAATTTCAGTTGGGAAGAGTTCTGCTTTTACAATTGCGTTAATGGAAGTGTAACCAGTAACGATAATGAGGCCGACCATCATGAGTAAAAATGCTACGATTGGTTCTGTCGTTTTTTCCATGAAGAAGAAGATCGGTGCTGTTAGTAACGTTCCGAGAATACCGAATGCCATTAATAGTGGGCGGCGTCCAATTTTATCGGATAATAGCCCTGCAATTGGCTGAAGTACGACGAAAATAAGTAGTGCGACAAAGTTAATCCAGCTTACAACTTCTTTCGGAAGACCGACTGTGTTTACCATGAATTTTTGTAAATATGTTGTGTACGTATAGAATGCAACAGTGCCCCCAAGTGTTAGGCCGACTACTGTTAATACTGCTTTCGGATGTTTCATAAGAGCACGAACAGTTCCTGCGCTTTCGCGTTTTTGTGATTTTATGTTTGCGAATTGCTCTGATTCATCCATCGTGCGACGAAGCCATAATACAGCTACTGCGCCCATCGCTCCAATAATGAATGGAATACGCCATCCCCAAGCTTTCATATCTGGTTCGCTTAATAATTGCTGAAGAACAATTTGAACGCCTAACGCAACCATCTGTCCAGCAACGAGCGTTACATATTGGAAGCTTGAATAAAAACCACGGCGACCACTACTAGCCATTTCAGATAAATACGTTGCGGAAGTTCCGTACTCTCCGCCAAGTGATAATCCTTGCAGTAAACGAGCAAGAACTAAAATAATTGGCGCCATAATCCCGATGCTTTCGTAACTAGGGGTACAGGCGATAATGAAAGAACCACCGGCCATAACCGTGATCGAAAGCGTTAATGCTGCTCGGCGTCCGTGCCGATCTGCATAGCGTCCCATTAATAAACTGCCGATAGGGCGCATTAAAAATCCAACTGCGAAAATAGCCGCTGTGTTCAGTAACTGACTCGTTGGATCTCCTTTAGGAAAGAACTCTGCTGAAAAATAAACAGCGAAAGCAGAGTAAACGTACCAGTCGTACCATTCAATTAAATTACCGACAGAACCTTTGAAAATATTGCCGGCGACTCGGTTTGATTTTACTTGAGCCATACTAATTCCTCCCCGTGCTTATAAATAAAACGATAATTATGAAAGCGTGTTCATTATAGTTGAATTGTACTGTTTGCAGAATGAAATCTCAATATTATGACAGTTTTATTCTTTTTGTACTTTATGAACATGGATATTTTTAATAGTTGCTTCATTATTCGTTTTGTCATAATAATAGAAAAAGGAGATTGATAGTTTTGAATATTTTATCAAAGGGTATGGGGTATGAAAAAATCACGCAAAGTGTCATTACAAACGAAAATAGTAAGCTTAATTATCGCGTTAATTTTATTTGTCGTTCTCCTATTAGCCGGAATATTCGTTTACATTCAGTCCGTTGATACGAAGCGCCAAGTGGAGCAGCTAGCACTGCAAACAGCGAAGTCGCTTTCTTTTATGCCAGCTATAAAAGAAGCTTTTCAAAATAACGAGCATAAAAGTACGATCCAATCCATTGCGGAACAAGTTCGTGAGCAAGCTGGTGCCGATACTGTCATTATAGAAGATCGCTATGGGATTATGTATTCGAATTCTAATTCGGAGTTGATTGGTACAAAGAGTAACAATCCATATAACTATGAAGCACTCACTTTTGGTGGTTATTATACGCTTGAAGGAAATGGTGAAAGTGGTCCAGCTTTAATGGCGAAGGCACCTATTATTGTTCATAACGGAGATTACGATCAAGTAGTAGGCGTTGTGACAGTAGAGTTTTTAATAAAAGGCATTGAATCTAACATATTGAGCAGAACGAAAGAAATTATTCTCTTTTCCTTAGCGGTGTTACTAGTTGGAATCATTGGAGGCATTCTTTTAGCACGTAGCATTCGGAAAGATACACTCGGTTTAGAGCCGAATGAAATCGCAGCGTTATACCGGGAGCGAAGTGCGATACTACTATCTATAAAAGAAGGAATTATCGCCATTGATCAAAATGGTTTTATTACGATGATGAACACGTCGGCCGAAGAAATGTTGCATGTAAATGGTGATTATATGCAGCAACACATTTCAAATGTTTTACCTGATTTTAATATGGAAAGAGTGCTAGAAACTGATCAAGAAATCGCATTTCAAGATAAAGTGTTTATTTTAAACATGACACCGATACTCGAAAATAATAGTACGGTAGGCGTTGTATGTAGTTTTAGAGATAAAACAGAACTGCAAAATCTAGTGAACACAATATCAGAAGTAAGAAAGTATTCCGAGGACTTACGCGCTCAAACACATGAATTTACAAATAAACTTTTCGTCTTATCGGGATTACTTCAGTTAGGGCACTACAGAGAAGCGATTGAATTTATCCAACAAGAATCTAACATTCATCAAAGCCAAAACCATATTTTATTCCATCAAATTCATGATGCAAAAGTACAAGCTATTTTATTAGGAAAACTCGCAACAGCGTCTGAGAAGAAAATTGATTTTCATATTGAAGGAGATAGCGCGCTTCATCCGTTACCAGACCATATAAAAGTTTCACACCTTATTACAATCCTTGGAAACATAATCGACAATGCGTTTGATGCGGTGAGTGAACGAGAGGAAAAGAGTGTTTCTTTCTTCGTTACGGATATTGGGCACGATATTGTGTTTGAAGTGATAGATAGCGGAGTAGGAATACCAGCTGAAAAAATCACGACCATTTTTCAAAAAGGATTTTCAACGAAAGGAAACAATCGTGGTTACGGACTAGCAAACGTGAAAGAAATGGTAGATGTACTAGAAGGAACAATTGAGATTCAGAATGAGAAAAATGGGGGAGCTATTTTTACAATTTACCTTCCGAAAACATTGAAAGAAAGTACATGACAAACAGGGGGATGGACATATGTTGAAGGTTGCAATTGCAGAAGATGATTTCCGCGTAGCGCAAATTCAGGAAGAGTTTTTATTAAAAATAAAGGACGTAAAAGTAATCGGAAAAGCGTTGAACGCAAAAGAAACGATGGAACTATTACAAAAGGAAGAAATCGACTTGCTTCTATTAGATAATTATTTACCAGACGGAATCGGTACGGACTTATTGCCGAAAATCCACGCTGACTTTCCAAACGTTGACGTTATTATGGTAACAGCGGCAAATGAAAACCATATGCTAGAAAAAGCAATTCGAAACGGCGTAAGCAACTACCTTATAAAACCAGTTACGTTAGAAAAATTTGTTCGCACAATTGAAGACTATAAAAGAAAGAAGCAATTATTACATAGTAACAATGAAGTGAATCAAGCACTTATCGATAACTTCTTCGGCATTTCGCAAACACAAGACATAAAAAACTTACCGACAGGCGTTGATCCGTTAACACTGCAAAAAGTGAAAGGAATTATAAAAGGATTCGATGAGGGCATTACAATAGAAGAAATGGGAGAGCAAATGGGTGCCTCCCGAACAACCGCAAGAAGATATTTAGAATACTTAGTAGCGACAAACGAATGCACAGTAGAATACACATACGGCATTATCGGACGACCAGAACGAAAATATCGAATAGGACGAGGACTATGAAAAAACGATTATTACTATGTATATGGATCATGACAGGAGTAATAGCTGGTTGTTCCTCAGAAAAATCCCATACGAATAAAGTGAACATCGACAAATTAGAAATCGTTGCGCCGAACGTTCAAGGAGCAGGATGGGACTTAACAGCACGGGCGATGCAAAAAACGCTGACGGAAGAAAAAATCTTCACAAAACCAATCACTGTCACAAACAAAGTAGGTGGCAGTGGTGACGTCGGATGGAAATATACGAAACAAAAAGGCGGTCACGTACTGGCGATGAACTCAAGCTTACTCATAACGAACAACCTACTAGGTCACAGTAAACTAACATATAAAGACTTCACTCCGCTCGCGACACTCGCATCGGACTGGGAAGTCGTTGTCGTATCAAAGGACTCAAACATAGAAAACGCAAAACAACTAATGGAACAACTAAAACAAAACAAGAAAAACTTCAAAATTGGCGTTGCCCCCGGCCTAGGAAACGACGATCACCTATCATTCGTACAAGTAAGCAAAGCATTCGGCATAAACCCAGCCGAACTACAATTCTTCGTCTACGAAAACAAAGAAAAAATCATAAACGCCCTAACGAACAAACAAATAAACGCCGCAACCATGACCCTATCCGAAGCCGAAAAACAATACAAAGCCAGCAAAATAAAAATACTAGCCGTATCCGCACCAAAACGACTAGACCGACTACCAGAAATCCCAACATGGAAAGAACAAGGAATCAACGTCATATTCCAGCACTGGAAAGGAATTATGGGCCCAAAAGATATGACGGAGGAAGAGGTTGCTTATTGGAATGGTGTGATTAAGAGGATGGTGGAGAGTGATAGTTGGAAGGGGATTTTGAGGGAGCGGGGGTGGAATTCTTATTATAAGGATAGTGGGGAGACTAGGGGGTTTTTGGAGGAGAGTTATGATTGGTATGGAGAGATGGTTGGTGGAGATAGAGTTATTAAGTAATTTTAGCCCCTTGTACTCATGAAATATTGATATCATTCTTACTATATTTATTTAGAATTTTAAATAGAGATTAGCTGGTTTAATAAGTTTTCATATAGATTTTTTCTTTTATAATGTTTTCATATTTAAGATAGAAAGGGAAATCTAAAGAGGAGTATAATTAAAATGAATAAAAAATATTAAAGGTGTAAGACGGGGGAATTATGATGATACATACTTTAGTAAGGGGACAGAAGATAGACGTTACAAAGAATCATCCAGAGATGAAAGGATTACTAGTAGATTTAACTTGGAATGCCCCGATGAATATGGATGTAGATGCATCAGCTTTTTTAGTAGGGTTTAACGGGAAAATTACTAAAGAAGAAGATTTCGTTTTCTATGGACAACCTTATTCTAGTTGTCGATCTGTTCAATTGAATCAAAATGAAACAAATGGAAGTAAACAAAGATTTTCGATAGATTTTACTCATATAAAAGATGAGGTACAAAAGATTGTATTTTCGATTACAATTCATAATGCGGAAGAGAAGAAACAGGCGCTACGAGATGTTTCCCATATTCAATTGAAAATAAGTAACGCACAATCAGGTTTAGAAATTATTCATTTTCCTATTACATATCCATTTACAGATGAAAGTGCCATTATTGTTGGAGAGCTATATCGACATGGAGGAGGATGGAAGTTCAATCCTATTGGAGCTGGCTATTTTGGTGGGTTAGCTGCATTATGTACAAGTTTTGGAATAGAAATCGCAGAGGATGAAAAACAAACAACTCCTCCTGTAGAGAAAAAAATAGTTTCTACTCCGCCTCCAGTACAAAAAGCTATTAATGCAGTGAAGGTTGAATTGAAGAAAAAACAATCTATAAATATACAAAAATCTAAAATGGTAACAGCTACTTTAGAGTGGGAAACAAATAAAGATTTAGACTTATATTGTTTTTACGTAACAACGAATGGAGAGATAGGAAAGGTTTATTATAAAAATCTAGGTTCGTCTAAAGTTTCACCGTATATTGTGTTAGATGGCGATTCGCAAGAACCAGGAAAAGAAACAATCCGTATTTATCGACCAGAAGCTTTAAAATATGTTTTATTTGCTGCATATAGTGCTGTCGGAAATGGAATAGGTAGTTTCTATTCTATGAAGGCTAAAGCTGTTGTCGATAATCATATGGGAAGCGTTGTAACAGCACCGTTATTAGAAATAAATGACCATGCTTATTGGGTGTGCATTGCTCATATTGATTTCACCAATTCACATGAGATGAAAATTTCACACGTAGAAAGTTACTCAAAAGACCATTCAGAGGCTTCACCACTATTGTACGAGAATGGAAAATTCCGAATGGATGTTGGGCCGATTGAATTTAAAAATGAAGAGGATTATCAGAAGTATTTTCAATGATAATGAAGGCATAGATAATTTTAATGATTTGTGTATATGAAATGGATTATAGCTGGATAAGTTATATATCATCTAGCTATAATCCATGTTTATTAATGAAAAAGATTAGGAAGGAATAGTTATTTATCCATCTTGTTAATAATTTGAGCAATATAAGAATTATTCAACCAATAACACTGCTTTGTAATATGTTGGCCATCAGGTAAAGCTACTTTATCGGCACCGTTGCGAGCTTTTGGTCTAATATGCGCAACGCCATTGAAATTTATTTTTGGTAGGTTATTCGCTTCGACGACTTTATCCCCACGTTTTTTATATTCAATTTGAATACCTTCATTTATAACCTTATTAACTTCTTCCCATAGTTCACGTATTTCTTTTTCTATTGTAGGGACAGGCATGTTCCAAAGTTTAATGCCTTTAAAGTAGAGTTTACGGTTTGGATTTTCTTTTTTTGTTTGGTTAAATTCGAAAATTACAAACAGAAACTTGGTTTGATAGAAGCGTTCTCGAATTTCGCTTTCTTCCCATGATTCATTTGTCCATTGATGAAAATCAATTGTTTCAAATGACATGTTTTGTTCTGGCTTTCCGTTGGGCTCTAAACGAATTGTTTTAAATTCTATATTAGCTTTTGCAAATTCTTCAATTTTGTCGAGTCGAGTTCCTTTAATACCAAGTAGAGAGCTTACAAGTAATGGAACAAAGCTCTTGGTTGTAGGTTTGTACTCGATAGATAATTTTTGGGCGATTTCTTGATCGGTTAGGCCTATGTAATTCTCAAATTTTGAGTAAAGGATTTCTTCTAAAGATTTTTCTTTTAGTTCATTTGTTGTTGTAAAACTTACTAGTTCTTCGTTTAGGTGATATCTACGAACTAGTGCTGTCATATAAGAAGGCTTTAATGAAAAAGTTCTTTGCATGGCTTGAATTTCAGAATAAGGTTGTGAACGAAGTGAATTTTTATTGGAGCCTTTTGTGCAAGCTCCTAAATAGTTTGTATCACCTTCAGATAATTCATGTGCTTTTCCGGCACGAATTTTATTTACGATGGTTTCCCAGTCTTGCTTAATTATTTCTAAATCAGCTTCAGGATAGGTGAACAGAAGACTTTTTGTAATATGAAAATCTTTACGGTCTACGCCAGGTACCCATTCGTAGAACATTAGTAGTAGCTTTTCGTTTTTTTTCCAGAAGCTTGATGTCTCAAAGTGTGTATGAACTTCTTCCATATAGTTGATAATATTTAAGACTAGCCGTTCTTTGGCTGATAATGAACCGTTTTTATTTTGTTTAAATGGAGTTACTTTGAGTTCAATACCAAGGTGTTTAAAGTCAGCTTCTGCGTTTGAATTTATTTCATATCCAAAAAAGCTTTCCTCGATTACTTGTCCTAGTCCACCTTTTGACTTTGCATTTGCGAGTCGATTAGTTGTATCAATTTCACCAAATGTTTTTCCTTCAGCTTCATGTGCTTTTTTCATTAGTTCTTCTATTGTAGTGTAGTCCATAATAATCTCCTTTCTGTATCCAGTGCTGCGTTGATGATTTTAAACAATACATATTAAAGTTATGCTATAATAAAAAGCTGTTTCAAATTTATATAAGTAAAAATTTATAAGAGGGAAAAGATAGTTTATATTATTAGATAACAGTCATATTGAATTTATTCAATATGAGTTATGTCCTTTATAATATTGATAAAGTGCGAACAGTTTTCTTAATTGGTACAAGCCAAACAAGGAAATACAAAAAAGACGGTTCTTGAAATGTTATAGTTGATCTTTTCCTCACTTTTTATTATAATGAAGCATAGATAAATAAAATACCGAAAGGATGTTCGTGTATTTATGGTGAAAGTAGTAGAACTTTTCGCGGGAGTAGGAGGTTTTAGATTAGGACTAGAAGCAAACGAAAACTTTGAAGTTCTTTGGGGAAACCAGTGGGAACCCTCAACTAAAGCACAACATGCATTTAATTGTTATGCAACTCGCTTTGAAAATAAAGGAATACATGTAAATAGAGATATAGCTGAAGCTTGGCCGGAAATACCTGAGCATGATTTATTAGTAGGAGGCTTTCCTTGCCAAGACTATTCTGTAGCACGTACTTTATCAAATGAAAAAGGAATACAAGGGAAAAAAGGTGTTCTTTTTTGGGAAATAATGAACATAGTTAATTCTCGCAAGCCAAGATTTGTTTTGTTAGAGAATGTAGATAGATTATTGAAGTCACCAGCAAAACAAAGAGGTCGTGATTTTTCTATTATGCTGGCTAGCTTTAGAGATGCAGGTTATGTAGTGGAATGGAGAGTCATTAACGCTGCGGATTATGGGAATTCACAAAGAAGAAGAAGAGTATTTATTTTTGCGTACTTAAAAGAATCTCATTTCACATCTGTTCAAAGTAAACTGAAGCCTTTAGAGATATTGTGTGAAAATGGGTTCTTCGCTCCAATTTTTAATGTGCATGAAGCACCTGAAGAAAACAAAAAAAGAGGGCAATTTGAGTTGCCAGTCGATATTATTGAGGTTTCTGATACATTTAAAGCTGAATACTATAATTCTGGCGTAATGATGGATGGACAAGTATATACGGAAGAATTAGTTCCAGTAACTGAAAGTCCAGAGACTTTAGGTGAAGTTGTTCAAAAGGTATATGATAAATTTGGTCCTGCAGATGAATCATATTATTTGAAAATGGATAAGGTTAACAAAAAGGGCAGAACTGAATTTGAGGAACTTAAGTATCTTAAAGGTCCTAAAAAAGAAGAAAGACTATCAAAGGCGACAGGGCATAAATATTTCTATTCTGAGGGAGGAATGGCTTTCCCTGACGATTTAAATAAGCCTGGACGTACAATGTTAACAAGTGAAGGAACATGTAATAGGAGTTCACATGTAATCGAAGATCCTTATACAAAAAGACTAAGATATTTAACACCAGTTGAATGTGAGTTGTTAAATGGCTTCCCGATGGACTGGACGAATACAGGAATGCCACAAAGAAACAGATACTTTTGTATGGGAAATGCTTTAGTGGTTGATTTGGTGGAGAGAATGGGCAAGAGAATTTTGGAGATTAATCAGGAAGAGAAAGAAAAAGGTGGATGGGTACAATTAAGCCTTATTTAGGTGTGTAAAGTTAGCAGCTATTAACAGATGAATTTAATATGAGTAAGTAACCCGATTTTGTACGAATATAAAATCGGGTTATTTGTGTTTTTTAAATAGTGAAATTGGTATAGTGGGGAGGAATTGTGTTTAAAAATGAGATAAACACTGTAAGGAGATTATTACAAGAAAGGAATATTATTCAAAAATATGATGTGATATAATTCTATAGTATAAATTGATTTTTAAAGTTTTAGATTATATTGGATGAATAGCGTAAAAATAATATCTTTATTAAAAAACATAATATAATTTATTATTTAAATAAATTGTTAAAGAGGTGTTGAAATGAATGGAAATGAAGTGGAAAAAAAGGAAGAGTGCCTTTTTGGATTATTAGAGCGGGTAAAAGAGGAGACTCTATTACTGAAGGCATCTTTAGAAATTCCCGAAAAACAAAGTGTCGTAGCTTTTCGTGGAGAGCCTCAGGATTATAAGGAAACGAAATTATTACCATCATTATATAGAAAAGGTTTAAGTCCCAAACAAGAAATTAAACTATTTGATTTATTGAATGATTATCAAGTGATAGGAGAGAAAGAAAAAACAAATTTACAAAAAGCAATAGCAGCGCAACATTATTTGGCAACTAGTAGATTGTTGGATATAACATTTAATGTTTTGGTAGCAATATATTTTGCTACTGCTTATGAGAATGATAAAGGTGATAAGGATGGCTACCTTTATGTATTTTGTTTACCGCAACATTTTTCTCCAAGCTCAAAATATATAGAAAAATATTATAATGATATGTTATTAGAAAACCAAAGCGAGTTAATTTTAAAGAAGAATTTTAAAGTAGTAACGCATGGACATTTTAATGATAGGATAAAGTTACAAAGAGGAGGATTCATATTTTTCCCAGCAAGTAATATTACAAGAATTCCTAATTGTTTTTATAAAAGAATAACAATAAATGGTGAGAAAAAAGAAAAGATAAGAAAGCAATTAGCGGAATTTTTCTCTATATATGAGTCTACTCTTTTTCCAGAAAAGGATAAATTGAGTGATGTTATTACTGAAGGAATCGAGAAAACCCTAGAAGGATGTAAAATAGATAATACGTTAGAATCTGAATTAGATTCGTATTTTGAAAATATAGAGTTTGAGATTAATTCTTTTGTCAAAAATAATGTTCATAAACAAGATGTCATGAGGCAATTAAGAAAGTATGAACAAGATTTATTTTGTGCCTTTAATGAATTGGAAAAAAAGGTTAAGGCTAAGGAAGAAGATATGAGCAGATTGAATAGAATTCGGCAAAGAGCTTGCCATGACTTTGAATATTTACGAATATCTTATATAAGAAGGAGTTATTGATATTATGGTATTAAAATGTAATGATGTGAAAAAGATATACAGAATATTAGGTGACGCAGGGCTAGAAGATAGAAGTATGGACTTAAAATCTGGAATTTTAGAAATCATTAATGATAATGGAGATATAGTAGAGTATTACGTAGATGATTTTCGAAAAGAAAATAAAGATAAAGTTACATTCAAAAAGTTTTGGGAAGGTTATGAACAAAAAAAAAATCTAGAAATACAGCCATTAATGGTATTTGAATCATGGGAAGAAGAACAGGATTTTCGGGATAATGTAGTTGCAGAAGCAAAAAGTGGAGTAGAAAAAAGGAAAATAAAAAAAGATTTAGAATCTTTGAAGACATGTTATTTAATTCAAGATAATGAAATCGAACTGTTTTTGGAAGAAGAAGGAATTAATTATTTAGAGTATAAGGGTGTTAATACAGAGAATGAAAGTGGTATAGGTTTAGTGTACAATATGTCATTAAAAGAATTGTACAAGTTATATAATCAAACTGGTAGTGAATTGTTTAAAGATAATGTGAGATTAGGGATTAGTGGTAGCCAGGCTAATCGTTTAAGAGATAATTTTAAGACGAAATTCTTATTAGGTTTATATGGTTTGAATAATTCTGATGATAAAGATTCGGAATTAAAAGAAAAAGTGAATGAATATCTGAAAGAGAATAATGGTTCGGATAATTTTAATGGATATCAAAATGCTTTGGGGAATTTTTGGTTTCATCATAATGGGATTACAATTTATTCATCTGAAAAATTCAGAGTTGCAGAAGATAAAATTATTTTTAATCCGTTGAATGTTAGTGTGATAAATGGGGCGCAAACATTAACACATTGTACTGATATTGTAAGAACAATTAAAAAGGATTTGAAGAATAGACTTGGACAAGATAATTTAAAAGCAAATAATTTTATTAATCAATTAATGGATGAATTAAAACAATCCGTCAAAATAAAAACAATATTTATTGCAGTAAATTCTAAACTAAAAAGATCTATAACATTAGGATTGAATACTCAAATTCCGGTTAAGATTGAGGATATAGAAACTAAGACTGAACTGGTAGATCAGATTAATATGAAATTAGAGAAAAAAAACAAGAAAATTTGTAGGAATGGTGAAGAGAGAAGCTATGGGGGATTTTTATTGCCGGATTTTGTTAAAGCATATTTATTATTTAGAGATAAACCAGGAACGGCAAGAAATCTTAATAAAAATAAATTAGAGGAATATTTAAAGGAAATAGATGAGTTTTTAGACAAAGATGTTGAAAGTGTTGATGATTTCTTTAGAAATATGGATGTATTCGACTACGTTGATAAGTGGTGGAGAAAAAGAGAAAAACCCGAAATGGTGCCTGAGGAAAATTATGCTGGATTATCTAGTAATGGTAAGTTTTATTTTAAGTCTTATTGTAAAGATGTATATAATGATGCAGAAGACGAAAATAATAAAGAAGAGTATTTTCAGGGGATATATGAAAGCTTTGTAGATACATTTATTGAGTTAGCTGCTCCTAGAGTAATAGATTCTAATATGTTGAAAAAAGATGATTTATATAAAAGTTATCAAGAAAGTAGCAGGATTTTAGAAGAAGGTACCGATAAAGCCATTGAATTATTTAAAGAGCCTTTAGAGTTGGTAAATAAATATGAAATGTATAGGGAACATAATAAATCTAAATCTAATCGAAGTATGTTTATAAAAAAGGAACTGGAAGAGCAGGGAATAAAAATAGAATTTAGGACGATTAATGTAACAGTTAAAGATACGGAGGAAAGCTTTAGCTTGAAAGAGTCATTTGCTTTACCAAGTAAAACATTTAGCCAATTTTACGAGGTAGATAATTATCCTAAAATATATGATGATGAAAAGGTTGATGAAATATTTTCCTTTGAAACTTCATATTTAAAAAAAGAAATTGAAAAGGAATTTTTCTTGTTTATTTTTATTGAGAATTTAGTTGGAAAACTTATTGGTATTCAAGTAATTCCTAATTTTAATTTTTCAAACCTTTTTCTTAAGGCAAAAGAAGTATATGATGATACTATAGACAAGTTTAAAGCAGGAAATGCAGATGGATTTGTTAAAGCGTCTGACAATAAGGGGTTACATATTAGACCTAAGGCTAAAGATGCAAATGATACTTTTACTTTTACAGATGATAGTCAACAAATAAAAAGAACATTTTGGGTTAATAGGGAAACTGTATTGCAAATTATAGCTCCTCATTTAGAGAAATTTCAGGGGAATATAAAAGGGAAGCAGTTAGTAGGGGCATGATTTAGAAAGTAGTCACTTATTAGATACGTTTTTGATTCTAAGTAATTTTGGTTTAATAGAAGAAATAACAAATTATCTTGTTATTCTTGGAAGTGACATAGGAGGTAGACTCAAGTAATCAAACTTTCCACTACCTGAATCTCCAATCCTTTTCACAACTGAAGAAGAAAACTATATAAAAGAAGCAATGAAGCAGTTTAACAACTAGTTAAACTGCTTTTCCATTATAATGGAAGGAAAATCAACGGAGGGAACTCTCATACCGACCTAAAACAAACTAATCCGAGACAAAATCCCACAAATAATAAAAAATAACGGAAAAACACCCACAACAAGAATTATATCTGAAGACGAATACATAAAAAAATCTGCAAAAAAACACAAGGAAAACCAACCGAATACCTAGAAGCAACAACAAAAGAACATAAAATCGAAGAACTGTCCGACCTACTAGAACTAATAAACGCCCTAGATGAACCTGAAGGTACAACATTAGAAGAAATCAATGTAATGTAAAGTAACTGACAGAATGTGTTACTTCTTTATGGTGGAATGTTTTATATTACTAATATTGGATTATTTACATGAAGATAGCTGACTATTTTATAGCGGTTATCTTCATTTTATTTTTTACTTATTTTTGGAATTATTAGGTATTGGATCTCCTAATTTAAAGAGTAAATTAATAAAAGTGATTGTTGATGTTATAATTAAAAAGGATTATTCATTAATAATGTAGGGAGAATACTATTATGAAGCAAAATAATGAGCTAATTCTTTCTGCCCAAAAAGAGTTAGATGAAAAACTGTCTAACTATAAAGGAAAGAAGGTTTCTGAAATTAAAGAGGAATTGGGACTATTTGAAAAGGATAGTAAAGCCTCTTTTGTAAATTTAGCTAGGAAGATGTTGAAAATAAGCAACAATCAATTGGATTTATGCGATAACAAAGTACAAGCGGTTTTAAAAACGGTGCGTTTAACTGGAATGGAAACTCCAGCTGAAGCTATGTCTTTCATGCCAATTAATTTTGATGAATGGATTGCAGCAGATTCTTGGAAGGATAGTTCTTTGTATGAATATTTTAAAAGCAAGACATTAATTCTCTTCGTCTTCCAACAATATCCTACTGGTAAGCGTGTGGATGATAGTGAAATGACGTTCTTGGATGTAAAGGTTTGGAAGATGTCAGAATACGATATAAATCATGGTCTGAAAGAAGTGTGGGATCAAGTTCGTTACTTAATCAATGAAAGAAAGCTTGAGATTACACCTGTAGAACAAAAGAGTGGGAAGATTATCAATAAAAACAATCTACCATCTAGCAAATTTAATTCACTCGGTCACTTAAGACCAGGTGGAAAAAATGGTGATGACAAAGTGGAGTTACCGACAGGGCAAAGTATAGTAAAACAGCGCTTTTGGTTCAACGTAGAATATGTAAAAGAAATTATAGATTTATAGGACGGGTGAAGATTTATGGGAAATATTAATCTGTTTGATTTATATAATAAAGGATTTGTTAAGGATGGGGGACATGATATTAATGTTCCTATCAAAAAGGCGAATGGAGAAAAGTATAGTGGGAAAACATACGCCATCCCTTTAAAGTATCTCTATTATAACGAGCAAAATGGTCGAATTGGTGTTACACTGTCGAATTATGAAAGTACTAACGGGAAATTGTCCCCAGGGCATAACGAAGAATACAATATGATTGTTCAAAACATGTTAACAAACGATGACGATAAGACCAAAAAGGATATGGAAGTCTTAAAGAGAGATATTGCAATGAAAGGCCAAGATCAGCCTGGCTATGTTTTAAGCGATGGGCGCGTCATTGATGGAAATCGCCGCTTTACAGCAAGACGATTACTTGATCAGGATCCTGCAATAATAGAACAGCAATATTTCGAAGCAGTTATTTTAGATGACCTATCTGTAGAAAACATTGATGACCGAAAGCGGATTAAGTCGCTAGAATTACAGATTCAATTTGGGAGATTGGATAAAGTAGATTATGATCCGATTGATAGAGCAATTGATGCCTACAAAACTGTTTCGGTGAATACTATTATGACTGCGACGGAATATTCTAAATTTGCCGGACTAAAACCTAACGAGGTGAACAATTTACTGCTTGAAGCAGAGCTAATTGTGAAGTTCTTAGAATTCTCGAATACCAATCCGGATAATTATGCGTTGGCCAAACAATTAGAGTTAGATGGGCCACTTCGAGATTTGCTTCCTCAGTATAAAAAGTTCAAGAATACAGCAAATACAAATCAGTTATTGAACAGCTTGTTTGCAAAAATTATTCAGGTACGTTCTGCAAAAGAGGATTATAAACAAGAATTCAGACAAATAGTCAAAACGGTTGTTGGTACAAAAAATGAAGAAAAATTCATTGAAGAAATGGAAGAGTCAACTGATACAATTGTAGAGGCTTTAGATAATAAAGAGCCAATCAAGAACAATGTCGAACTGTTTTCTCGTTTGCATCATGATCAAGAAGCGGTCCAAGCAATCGCAGAAGTTCAAAAGATTTCAAACAAGCACTCTGAAAAGTCTAAAAATCGTCAGGAACAAAACATGCCAGCAAAACTTGCAGATAAGGCAATCACTACAATTGAATCAATTGATAAAAGAATTGTCCAAGAATTGCCTAAAGCTGAAAGGCAGAAGTTAAATGAAAGTTTGGGGGAGCTAAGGAAACAAATTGATGTGCTTCTTTCTATGGAGGGGTAAATTTGCTAAAGAATCTGCAAAGTCATCTTAAATCTAGTTATAACTCGATGATTCATAGTGTTTCAGATGAATTTTATAATCCAATATTGGGTGAAGCTATTAGCTATAAACGAGTGAGTGGCTATTTTTCTTGTAAAGCACTTTCTATATATGCTGAAGGATTAGATAGGATTGCTGAAAATGATGGCTATGTTCAATTCATCATTTCTCAACATATTTCAGAAAAGGATTTTGAAGAAATTAAGGTAGGATATCATGAACGCTCAAAAGGGGAAACGTTAACCCAGATTGATAAGCAACGTCTAGGAAATTTAGCCTACTTGATATCACAGGGAAAAGCAGATGTGAAGTTTGGTCTAGTGAAAAATGGTTTGTTCCACACAAAATGGGGATTATTTGAAGATAAGCAGGGGGATATCATTTATTTTAATGGTTCACTCAATGAAACAGCAAATGCCATAGAGAATAATTTCGATTCCTTTGATGTGGATTTTTCTTGGGACGTAAGTATCAATGTTCGCTCTCGTATAAATCAAAAAGCAGAAGAGTTTTCTCTTTTATGGAATGATAATTATCCGGGTGTTCAAGTAATTGATGCCACTGAAATTATCTATCCTCTTTTACAAGAGTTCGATATAGGAAGGATTCAAAAGATACCGAACCCTGATAATAACTCTATTATTTTTGATATGGACGATGTGCATTTCTTTTTCGTCGATAAAAGTGAAGATGAAGTAAGTACAAAAAAAACCTTTAAGAATAAATTCAGCTTTTATGTAGATGAAGACAAGGGTTATCCCTTTTTCAGGGGGGATTTAACCTATCGAGATATTGAAAGGATAATTGAACTTGCCAATAAGCAAGCAGATAAACATCAGTTCAACTTTATCGTTTCTTCACGTTTAGATAGCTATATTAATGGTCAGAAGTATTCCATAGAAGAATATCGAAAATCAGGCTTGACCTTGAAAAATCAAGATAGCAGGTGGGATGAAGAGTTTGAGGAGTTTAAGGAAGTCGTGGAAGCAGAAGTTGCCAGACCTCTAAAAGCACTACAGCTTCGTTCAGCTATGTATATGCTCACACAAAAAAGAGCAGCAAATTTTTCAGTTCCAGGAGCAGGGAAAACGGCTATGTTATTAGGCGTTTTCGCCTATCTAAATAGCAAACAAAAAGGAGAACCGATTAAGCGCTTATTAGTTGTTAGTCCAATTAATGCCTTTATGTCTTGGAAGGATGAGTTTCAAGCGGTTTTCCAAGACAAAAAAGATTTAATGGCGCTTAGTGTCCATGATCCATCTATTGGTGGGAACAGATATGCTCTAGAAGCTCAGTGGCCTTCTGCAAATTTGATTTTGATTAATTATGAATCACTACCAAAGTTTAAAGAATCAATCATAAAATGTCTGGCCAATGATTCAGATACGATGCTCGTTTATGACGAGGTTCATCGTGTAAAAGGGGTGCAGGCCAAACGAGCACTTGTTGCATTGGAAATAGCAGACAAGGTTGATTATCGTTATGTCCTAACAGGAACACCTATTCCTAATGGATATTTAGATATATATAACTTCTTGAATATCTTATTTAAAAAAGAATATAGTGCATATTTTGGATTTGAGCAAAATATGCTGAAAAATCCCGATAGTTGGGAAATCGATGAGATTAATGAAAAATTGGCTCCGTATTTTTGGAGAACTAGCAAGGAAGATTTGGGTGTTCCACCAGCCGATAAAGACAATATTATAAAAGTACCTCCATCTCAAGAACAGCTTCGTCTAGCGGAAATACTATACACAAAAACGCAAAATCCACTAGCGACCTGGATAAGAATGATTCAATTATCAACCAATCCTGAAATCGTCAATCAAGCCATAAATTACAGTGATTTAGGTTTTAATGAGGATGACAGTATAGATAATGACTCTTATGATCAGGTCAGCTCGAAGGTGAGGAAAGAGCTAGAAAAAAGCATTCATCAAGCAGTCATTGGTGAGGTAAGCGAATGGGATTTAGCGAATGTGCCTTCTCCTAAATTCAAAGTAGGTATTGAACTTGTGCTGGATATAGTGAAAGAGCATGGAAAGGTCGTAGTATGGGGGCTATTCGTAAATACATTGAAGAAAATTACTCGTGTATTAAATGAAAGAGGTATCAATACAAAAGTGATTTATGGCGGCACGCCTCGTGATGAACGCGATGATATCATCCGCACATTTAAAGAGAACACAGATGAAATACAAGTGCTAGTATCTAATCCGAACACGCTTGGAGAATCGGTATCTCTACACCATATCGTCCATGATGCAATCTACTTTGAATATAACTACAACTTGACCTTTATGCTACAATCACGTGATCGTATTCATCGACTTGGATTGCCTAAAAATCAAAGTACACGATATTACTATTTGATGACGGTGAGCGATGGAGATATCTATAATTTTATTGACCAAAAGATTTATGAAAAGTTGGCTGAAAAAGAAGCGCGGATGAGGGAAGCTATTGATGGAGGTTACCTTGTTCCTGAGTTTGTTGATGATGAGATTGAGGAAATGAAGCGGATTATTGAGTCGGAGCGCCGATTTTAAATCATCATAATGGTTATAAGACTATTTTATTGTTATAGGTAGCTATTAAAAATTAACCTTAGATAAGGCTAGAGTAATGAGTGTAAATTAATGGGGATTTAATTGTATTTCCGGTTAAAGCTTTCATTAAGAATTAGAATAAATAATAAGAATCATTAAGGGTCAAGGGAGCTATTTCTTTGGCCTCTTTTTGGTGGAGTAACACTTTACAAAACCTATTATATTTATTTAGGGTCTGGTAGTATTTTTGGTATCCAATTTTAAAATTTTTCTCAACAAATATTATCTCTCTGATTAACCTCTATTATCTTCCACTTTCCTTTAATAGACAAGTAGCCGTAAAGTATCTCAAAAATATACAATAAAATCTGACTTTGGATTCGTTTTTTATAAGGATAAGGTAAAAATCGTACTTAAAATTGTTACGGTGAATTGTAAGTAAGTTAGGTTTACAGATTAAAATATGTTAAAAAATATTTATAAAATAAAAGCAGAAAAGTTATTATAATAACTTTCCTGCTTTTTAAACTGAAAATTAGGTTTTAAGCTATCATATGATAAATTTAATTAGAATTATCTGTCTAAACCTAAATCATGATGAGTTTTTAATTGCAAGTTATAAGGTTTAACATCAGTAGTATTTCGTGGTGCCATTGGTGAGAGTTGATTATTAATGTCATTAATCATTCTTTCTAAGTTAGAATCGAAACTTTCGACTAACAATATACCTATATCAGGTTGGACTCCTTCATTTAATAGCCCATCCCAATACATTTTTAATTGATATACATCAATTGGTGCACCTCTACCGATTTTAGCTTCGTATATAGTAATTTCCCCAGATTGTTTTTTATGGAATAAATCAATTTGTGTCCCGTTATACCATACACTAGTTTCCGTACTAACTACATCTTCTGGAGATAAAGATTTTAGCCTATCACTTAATTTTGCTACTAATTCTTTTTCGGTTGTTTCTCTAACATTTTTTATAGGTCTGAATTCATTTAATTTATTAAAAATTTTCACCCAATCTGGATCGTCAAGATTAAAGTCCGTCTTATTGTTAACCGTTGTTAAAATGCCTCTAGGTAAATCAGGTATAATCAATTCTCCTATAAATTCATTATAACTATTATGTCGAGTTATTGGTTCATCCAATAACTCGAAGTTGTTGGATTGTTTACGCCAAATATTCTCGAATTGTCTTGTTGCAATAGTTCTTCTTCCTAGTCTAATATCAATTCCTTGAGTTGCTTGATTACTTTGATAATAATATTTAAGCTTGTCATTAAATAGCATAGTGCGTGTAGTATGTTTGTCTAATGTACCATATCTGTATACTAACTCATGTTCTACTCCATTTAATTCAATATTGAAACGTTCTGTATAAGAGTTTGCTAAAGGTAATTTAATGGCAGGAACTCTTTTTTTATCTGCACCTATTGAAACGAAAATATTACCAAATGGTAATCCAGTTTCTTGATTAACATCCAAATATCCTCTATAAGTAACTCCTAGATGTTCTATAAGCCATAATCTTAATGGAGTTAGATTATCAGTCCTAGCTCCTCTTCCTTGCAAAGTCTTTAAAAACTCTCTACTAACTTTTGCATGAATTATAGTGTTATAATCGCTTCCTAAGAAAGGAATTACGGGCATTGAATCATTAGTCGAAATAATTTGCATTTGATGTTTGAAAGGTCCTTTAACATAAATAACTGCACTTTCTGAATGCTTAGTCCATATGGTAAACTCTCTATGCCCAGCTGTAAGAGTAGCTAATGAATTTTTTAAACCAAAACCATGTTCATTTAGTCGATTATCAGTAGTTGCAGATTGTCCTAATTGTAAAGCGTTAGACAAAATAGTGACATCCATACCTTTTCCTTTATCCCCAATATACAAGTCGATAATATTTGGATCTTCTTCGGATTGAATTAGTTGAATATCAATATGAAACATTTGTTCAGGAGGTGTAGCTGCAATGGCATTATCGGTGAGCTCTATAATACATTGATGAAATAGCAAATTTTGTTTGGCTAAACCTCTAAATACACCTTCATTTACAGTTAGTGTAACTTCTGTTATTTGTGACATAAAAATCCTCCATTTTATAGATTGATTTAAATAAATTATATCATCTTTAAAGGGAAATATTTCAACTTTAGAAATCACACTTAGACTAGTCAAGAAGAACCATAACATAAATAAAGAGGATTAAAAGAGATTGTGAAATCCCATCATTTTATTCATTATGGAGATTTACTTAATTTAAGTGTATAAAGATAATACCCCATGAATGAGAGGTCTGGATTATTATCTTTATACGGCGGAATATTCTTTGATTTTCTAACTACATTTGCGACTTTAATTATATTCGCGTTGTTTTTTATAATCGGAATTAAAAATATAGAAAATTATATATAAGAAACCGAGCTTTTCGGTGGCGTTGTTTTCTTATTATTAAAATATAATTTTCTATAGAGTATACAAGAGGTAAGGAATTTAAACTTACTAATTTATTTTTATAGAAAAATCTAATCGTTGACCAAAAGAAACAGTTATTGACAAAATCTTGACCAGTAAGTAAAAAACTTTAGTTTTAACAATAAGTATTTATTTGCTATGTAAAGCCCCCCGGAATATCAAAGGAGGCTTGTATGATTACGACTAATCTCGAGCCAACGAATGTCATCTTGTCAAGGTAAAGAACCTATATTGTCTATTGTAATGTTACTATATTTTTTCTATACAATACCCTTGCATCTCCACCAACGTCACCCCCTAACCTAAAGAAGACAAATCAAAAAGGGGGACCAAACCACTCATGAAAACCACCACAAAAGAAAAAAGAAACACCATCATCATGCTATTACTTTCAGCCGCAATAGGAATATTTTCGCCACTACTCATGTACATCACGCTGGCACGGAAAAATGAAGTATACAAATACCATTGCCGAAAGGCGTTCAACTTTCATTTGTTAATCTTTCTTCTATTTAATATTAGTTCGCGTATTAGTGATGTTTTACTTTGGATTGTATTTGCTTTTGAGGTCGTTCAAGTGATTATTGTTGCGTGGAAAATAATACGAGATGAGCCATATCGTTATTTCATTCGAATTCCGTTGTTTAAAGAAGATAAATATGCTGTGGAAGGAGAATAGGTGATGAAACAAGAAGTGGAGATAAGGGGAAAGCGACTTTTGGTTATGATTGCTGTGTTGTTTATTGCGATTTATATTGTTTTACGAAAAAGAAAGTATGAGCACTTTTATGATGGTATTAGTGAGTATGAAAATCGTTATAGAGGGAATGTTCCTTTTTTATTGCTTGTTGTAGGTTTGTTTCAATATTGTAGGCAGAATGAGATGAGTTTTTCTCATTTGCTTCAGTATGTGAAAGAGAAGTTATCGGAGTAGGTGATGATATGGCGTGGATGATTAGTGAGTTTGCAAGTGTTGGGGATGTTACGGTGCGGACGCTTCGTTATTATGACAAGATTAATTTATTAAAGCCGAGCGATTATACTGAGGGTGGGCATCGGTTATATACGAAAGATGATTTGTATGTGCTACAGCAAATTCAATCGTTTAAGCATCTTGGGTTTTCGCTTGGGGAAATTCAAAATATTATATTGCAGCGTGATATAGAGACTAAAGATTTTTTAAGACAGATGCATTTTCAAAGAGAGATACTTTTAGCAGAGCAAGAAAGGATTGCGAAGGTGCTTTCGCATATGGATGAGATGACGAAGAAGTTTCAAAAGGAAGAACGAGTGGATGTCGCTTTGTTTTCTTCGTTTTTGCAAACTTTTATATGGGAGAAAGAAAATAAGGAATGGTTAGAGGAACATTTTTCGACGGATAGTGTTCAAATGTTTTATAATAATAAGGAACTAAAAGAAGAGTTTGATCAGCGATTTATGGATGTGATAGGGAAGCTGAAAAAGTGTAAGGTAGAAGAGAAGGATCCGAGTCATCCTGAAGTTCAAGTTACCTTGAAGGAATTTTTCAATGTAATAGAAGAGGTGACGAACTATCTTGATACACCTCAAAGTGATATAGAAGATATAATCCAAAAATCAAACCTCCCACTATCCGAATTTCCAACCCTCTTCACAACCGGAGAAGAAAAATATATAAAAGAAGCAATGAAGCAGTTTAACACCTAGTTAAACTGCTTTTCCATTATAATAGAAGAAAAACAAAACGGAGGGAAATCCCATGCCAACCTACAACAAACTAATCCGAAACAAAATTCCACAAATAATAAAATCCAACGGGAAAACACCAACAACAAGAATCCTACCTGAAGACGAATACATAAAAGAACTCTGCAAGAAAACACAAGAAGAACTAACCGAATATCTAGAAGCAGACACAAAAGAACATAAACTCGAAGAACTATCCGACCTACTAGAACTAATAAACGCCCTAGCCGAACACGAAGGCACAACACTAGAAGAAATCAACAACATCCGTAAAAAGAAAGCAGAAGAGCGAGGTGGCTTCTCAGATCGAGTCTTCCTAATCGAAGTAACCGATAACTAGCCCCTCCTAAGCCCCTTACAAGCCCCTACCAAGTAATAAATCACTAAGAAAAAACATAACAAAACAAAAACACCAACAAACACCGTAGTAGGAGTCGAAAAAAATTTTGAAATAACACGCCAAAAAACCGGCCCTCATTCCTATATATAGTACAAAGAGGAAATTTTCATTTTGAATTAGGACGGGAGGAATTGGGATGGCGGTATATCGTAATGTGCAGGTGAATTTTTGGCAGGATGATTTTGTTTTGGATTTGACGCCGGAGGAGCGGTATTTTTATGTGTATTTGTTGACTTGTTCGAAGACGACACAGTGTGGGATTTTTCCTTTTCCGAAGCGGTTAGCTGAGATGGAGACGGGTTATAATCGGGAGACTGTTGATAAGCTTGTGCAGCGCTTCATTGATTATGGGAAGATTCTTTATGATGCGGATACTCGGGAGTTATTCGTTTTGAATTGGCTTCGTTATAATCCTGTGACGAATACGAATGTGGAGAAGTGTGTGCTTCGTGAGCTGAAGGGTGTGAAGAATAAGGAGTTTGTACATATGTTTCTTCAGAAGTGCGTAGAGGAGGAGTTAAATGTTCCGATGCTTTTAGCGCATTTCGGTATGCCGAGTGATTTGGCTGTGGATGTGGATGATGTTGAGCCAGTTTGTGAGGAGCCGTCTGAGGAAGAGGTTGTAGAGGAAGAAACGGGAAGTCGCGTGTTTTCTTTTTATGAGCAACATTTTGGTAGTTTGTCTCCGTTTGCGGTGGAGGAATTGAGTGCGTGGATGGAAGATTTGTCAGAGGAGCTTGTGCTGAAGGCTCTTCAAATTGCGTTTGAGAATAATAAGCGGACGATTGCTTATGTGAAGGGGATTTTGAGAGGTTGGCACGGGAAAGGGTTTACGAAAGTGTGTGAGGTTGAGGCGGATACGGCGAGCTTTAGGAAGAAGGAGTCGTCTGTTAGTACGGGGGAGACGGAGGAGTTTTTGGCGAGGTGTGAGGAGTGGGAGAAGAATGCGCCGTCTGAGGAAGAGTTGCAGCGCTTTTTAGCGGAGCGCGGGTGGCGTCCATGAGTATTCAAAATGTGGAGGCGGAAAAGACGGTGTTAGGTTCTCTACTACTTGATGGAGAGCTTATTAAGGAGTGCCGTTTGACGGAGCGGTATTTTTCTATGCCAGTGCATAAGTCTATATTTCAGTTGATGCGGAAGATGGAAGGAGAGGGGCAACCAATTGATCTTGTGACGTTCACTTCTAGAGTGGATCCGAATTTTTTGAAGGGGATCGGGGGAATGGAGTATTTTATAGGGTTAATGGATGGTGTGCCTACTACTAGCAACTTCTCATACTATGAGGGGCTTGTTCGAGGTGCCTGGAAAATGTATCAGGCAGGTGTTCTCGGGCGCAAGATGGGCGAGCGCCTTATTGAGGAGAAGAGTGAGAAAATTATTGGTGAGACGATTACGGCACTTTGTGAGTTAGAGGAGAAGGACTGTGTATGTGAGTTTGATTTGAAGGATGCGTTAGTTGATTTGTATGAGGAGCTGCATCAAGATGCGAAAGAGATTACGGGGATTGAGACTGGTTATACATCGCTAAATAAAATGACGTGTGGATTGCAGGAAGGTGATTTTGTCGTTCTTGGTGCGCGTCCTTCTATGGGGAAGACTGCGTTTGCGCTAAATGTTGGACTGCATGCGGCAAAGTCTGGAGCGACGGTTGGATTGTTTTCGTTAGAGATGAGTAGTAAGCAATTGTTAAAACGGCTGGCGTCTTGCGTAGGGGAAGTGTCAGGAGGTAGGCTGAAAAATCCGAAGCACCGTTTTGCGATGGAAGACTGGGAACGGGTGAGTAAGGCGTTTGCGGAGATTGGTGAGTTACCTCTTGAGATTTATGACAATGCAGGTGTTACGGTGCAAGATATTTGGATGCAAACGCGTAAGTTAAAGAGGAAGCATGGGGATAAAAAGATTTTAATTATTGTAGATTACTTGCAGCTTATTACGGGCGATCCGAAGCATAAGGGCAATCGATTTCAAGAGATTAGTGAAATTTCTCGTAAGCTTAAGTTATTAGCACGTGAATTAAATGTTTGTGTAGTTGCGTTGTCGCAATTATCTCGTTCTGTAGAGTCACGGCAAGATAAGCGTCCTCTTTTATCTGATTTAAGAGAGACAGGACAAATTGAGCAAGATGCGGATGTCATTATGCTTATGTATCGCGAGGATTATTATGATAAGGAAACGACGCAGAAAGAGATGACGGAAATTCATGTGGCGAAGCATCGGAATGGGCCAGTGGGGAGTTTTAAGCTGCGGTTTTTGAAGGAGTTTGGTCGGTTTGTGGAGGGGAAATAGTGAAAAGATTTGAGTATTACTTTGCATATAAAATAAAGCATAAGTTTTCCAATGTATTCACTTATGCTTTATTCTTTGAATATGTTTCTTATTTCTCCATAAAGAAAGCTCTTCTCTCTGCAGTAATCCATTGCTCCAAGTCATCTTGGCTACGTCGGACAAGGCGATTTACTAAAACATCATGCCATACATAATCCTCTAATAAGTATATATGAACGGGGTCATCTGTATAAAAAGCAATATTACGCTCTTCAAGTGATGGGCCGTAAATCATTTCTTTAGAATCTATTGATAAAATAAACCAATGTTCTGTAGAGAGGGTTTCTGTATAAGCTGTGATACGATGGGATTCTAGATTTTTAATAGGATTTTCAACATGCAGGGTAATACCTTGTACTGTGACTTTATCAGCTACCTCAGCTAGATCCTCTTTTAATGCTTCATACATTTCATCCCACATTGAAATGACAATACGTTGTTCTGCTTTTTTTATTAATGTCTGACAGTAGCTAATGATTGTTTGATTGTCTTTTAAAGTAATTACTCGGTTATCCGTTTTTTCCTCGGAAGTTTCTAGTTTTTTTAATGAATCACTAATTCCTTCATAAGTAGACTGCCATTCTGATTGAGCCTTCTGTAAAAAGATTTCAACGGGTAGAGGTGAATAGCGAGTAGTGTCATTTATTTCTTCTTTCATGACAATTCCTTTTTCTACAAGGTTACCTAAAATCTCATAAATTCGCGCTCTTGGGACACCCGAATCCTTACTCACTTGATAGGCTGTGACAGGCCCTTGTTTCACAAGAGATACATAAGATTTAGCTTCATATTCATTAAAACCAATTTTTTTAAGCTGTTGCACTATGTAGTCCACTTTTTTTCCTCCGATGTTTTCTTTTATCCCGCTTTAACGGGCAGTAAGACCCCCACCTCAAAATTCAGCGGAAGCAAAGAAGTTAGGTGGGGATCGGGCTGCCCGTAAAAGCCCGATTGGTGAGGGCTGATAATCAGTGGGGATGAACAAAACCCCCCACTGATTAAAGTTTCACTTTATATTTCAACGTTACAATAACTCTTTACATTTAGCAAATTGATAGTTACTATTACAATAGTGACTAAAGGGGAGGCTACTAGTATGGATTTTTATTTAGACCCATCTGTATTAATGATTTTGATTGTTTTTGGATTTGTAGCTGCATTTATTGATTCAGTTGTAGGTGGTGGTGGATTGATCGCCTTACCAGCTTTATTATTTACAGGATTGAATCCAGCAAGTGCAGTAGCCACAAATAAACTAGCATCGACAATGGGAAGTGCAACTAGTAATATTGTGTTTTATCGTTCTGGTAATCTTGATTTGAAATCGGCGTTTAAATTATTTCCAATCACTTTCATAGGTTCCATAATAGGGGCATGGACCGTTCATTTAATGAATCCAGAAGTATTGAAGCCATTAATGCTGATCATGCTTGGTGTGGTCGCTATTTATACGATATTTAAGAAGGATTGGGGAAGCATTTCTACTCATAAAAAATTGTCTGGTCGACACGTCATTATTTTTACCTTTTTTATTTTTGCTATTGGTTTTTATGATGGATTTCTAGGTCCTGGTACAGGTTCATTTTTAATGTTTTCTCTTTTATTTATTGGGTATGATTTTTTAAAAGCAGCAGGTACGGCGAAGTTTCTTAATTTAGGAAGTAACGTTGGTGCATTGTTCATGTTTATGTATGTAGGGCAAGTAAACTATGCGTATGGCTTCATAATGGGAATTGCTCAAATTGCTGGAGGGATTGTTGGCTCCAGGTTTGCTATAAAAAAAGGAAGCGGGTATGTTCGCGCCCTTTTCATTACCGTAACTTGTTTGTTGTTAGCGAAAAATTTGTATGACTATGTGCAGTAGTATGCAGGCTACATAAATATAATAATTCCTTTTCACATTTTTTAGATGCTATCTTATTCGAAGATAGCATCTAAAAAAGTCTTATTTACAAGAGAATGAAAATAATAGTAACGAATATTTTCTCGGGGTATGTTGATCTATTCCACATTCTTTTTATAATTAACTCGTAATAAACTCTTAAAATCCACCTCAGCAATCAACACACTTACTAATATAAGTGTCGCCCCTAAGTAGCCTTTTCCTGTAAGTGTTTCACCTGTGAAAACGAAAGCAAAGCCTGCGGAAAAGACAGGTTCTAATGAAAAAATAAGTCCGGTATGTGTAGGCGTCGTGTATTGCTGGGCGATAACTTGCACGATGAATGCGACTGCTGTGCAAAATATGCTTAAGGCTAAGATGATGAGCCATGAGTTGATTGTGCTAGGAAGCTTTGGCGTTTCTATTATGAATGAAAAAATAAGACTAAATAGGCCGACGAAACCAAGTTGCACTACTCCAAGTGCAATGGAGTTCACATGTTTCGTTACACTTCCAGTAATGATGACGTGGATCGCATAAAATAGGGCAGACAGTATGCAAAATATATCGCCGTTACCGATTTTGAATTCGCTCGTTAATGTTAATAAGCCGATTCCTATTATCGTTAAAATGATTCCTACTATAACTTTCTTTTCCGGAATGTGTTTTAAAAATATAGCTGATAATATCGGAATGAAAATGACTGTGAGACATAGTAAGAAACCGGCATTAGAAACACTCGTATACTTTGTGCCGAAAGTCGCGAAAATGTAAACGATAAATAAAACAGAAGCGAGTATAAATGCATATTTTACCGTTTTAAAATCGATTTTGAATAAATGTTTGTAAAATATTAAACCTGATAAAAGAAAGGCGATAATAAATCGTAATGCGATTAAGTTGTATTCTTCTATGCCTTCAAGTCCAACCTTTGTAAGTAAGATGGATGCACCCCAAAAGAATGTAACTAGTAGTAGCCCTAAATCCGCTTTTAATTGTAGTTTCATTTCTATTCCCTCGTTATGTATAAATTTTATAATCCCATACCCCTATCCCCATTTTTTATTTTAATATTAATTCTGAATATTTGTAACTTAAATTTATCGACGTTTTATTTCATTGATTTAATGTTATCCGCCGTGAAAACATTAGCGGAGTTAAATCCAAAGATGACGTTCATTTACGTATCTGGTAGCGGAAAAGACAGTACAGAATCAGGACGTACGATGTGGGCGAGAGTGAAGGGAAGAGCGGACAATGAGTTATTACGTTTACCTTTCAAAGCTGCGTATATGTTTAGACCAGGATTAATCATCCCGGCAAATGGTGTGAAATCAAAAACGAAATCATATCAATTGATGTACGATGTGATGAAACCTTTTAATCCACTATTGAAGAGGTTTGGCAGTGTAATAACTTCAGAACAATTAGGAAGAGCGATGGTGCGAGTTGGGAAAGATGGATATTCGCATTCGGTTATTGAAAGTTCGGATTTGAAGAAGATTGGTGTGTAATGGTACAAAAAGAAGTTCCTTTAGAGTGGGAACTTCTTTTTGTATATCATATTTTAGCGATATAAAGCTTTACTAATTACATTTGTTTACATAATATCTTTACAATTATTTGGTAAAATAAAGTCAACTGCATATTGTGAGGGTGGGTGGTTATCCCTTCTTTCTATTTGGAAGGAAAGGAGGTGATAATATGGACTTTTTGTTTGATCTTGTAAAAGAGTTTGTCAAAGCAACTGTGCGCGAAGTTTCAGCGTATTTTTTGCAGAAGCAATTTCTAGATAAGGACAACAAAAAACCCACTCCGCGCCGTAGGAAGCAAAAGGGTGGGTTTCGCAAAAAGAAATAACTTATAATAACCACCACCCTAAGCGGTAGCAGTTAGGGAAGAGATGTGAGCGCATCTCTTCTTTTTATTATATGCCATTTTATTTGATGTCATACTTATATAGTATTCTACGGAAAATATATCATATTCCTATTTTTTGGTCAATTTGATTACATTTCCTCCGTAACATCATACCGAAGCAACTGCCCCTGATCATAAAACCTCTCAAAAATAATCCCCATTACATAGAAGAATACTAGACCGAAACCAATATGAATAAGTGTAAAAGTAGCTCCAAATGAAGAAAATTCATACACGAGAATTGGCAATTTCGCAGTTGTCCAAACGCCTAAGAAAAATACGATGTACCGAATGCTTGCGCCTTTTTTTAATAGTAGTGCTGCAATTGGGAAGGCGACGTAGAGGGGACCCGCTGCAATGCCTCCTAATAATAGAGAAAATAAGATTCCGTATATACCTGATTTTTCACCCATATATTTCATGAGCGTTTCTTTTTTCACCCATTGATCAAGTAGCCCTACAAATAGTAAGACAGGGGGGAGGAGAAACATCATATCTAAAATGCTATTCCCTGTTAGTTGTAATGCACGCCATCCTAAAGATTGATTTATAAAAGTTAATATAAAGAGCCCGAGTAGTAAGACGAAAAAGAAGCGATATCTTTTTAGTTCTTTCATACCATCACCATCCAAATGATATAGGAGAATAGAAGAGACATGAGCAAAGCAGCTGCATTACGTGCGTAAGCAAAGCTTCGCCCAAATATCTTTTGTTCCATCGGTAAAGTTGTAAGTCCTACTGACATGAGTGTAGACATAAGTGCCGCAACTTGAGGTAGGCCTGCGCCGTGTTGGACTAATGTATTTCCAAGAGGAAACACGACAAAGCTTGGAATAAGTGCAACGGAGCCGAGTATTGCTGAATACATAATACCTAACAATCCGGACTGTTCTCCAATGATAGAAGAAATAAAGGGCGGCGTTAATATAGAAAGCGATAAGCCAACGAAAAGCATGATGGAGAGCATCGCAGGGAGAAGGTTGCGAAACATTTTCCACGATTTTATTAGAGCATCTTTTGTTTTCTTGCGGTCCTTCATAAAAGAAATCCCCGTAAGAATAATGGCTAAAGTATAAAGAATCACGCCGTTAATCATGGTCGGATTCCTTTAAGGCTTTATATTTATCTAAGAAAAAGGATAAGTTCTTCATTTTTTCTTCAATATCCATTTGAAAATCTGCCAATTGTTCCTTTCCAACAGGCGTAATTTTGTACATCTTTCTCGGTTTGTCTTGATGATCTGTACTTACATAAGATTCAATTGCACCTTCGTTTTCTAATTTTTTTAGTGTGCGATATAAAATGGCGCTATCGATTGGATTGACGGGAAGTTCTTCCTCGCACTTTTGCAGTAATTGCCCACCATAGTTATCGCCCTCAGCTAGAAATAACAAAAGAAATGCACCTGTATGTCTTCCTGTATGTTTCATGGATATACCTCCTAGAATGAATTAGGATTTATACTGTTAATGACAGTATGCTGTTGTTAACAGTATATGGTGCATGATGTGTTATGTCAATTTTAAAATGTGTAATTCTTCAGAAGAAAAATATAATCGGTTTAATTGTAATTGTTTTCTGATTTTGTTGAGTGACAAAATTAAAGCATGCGGCATTCTCGTTCAAATGTTTATTGAGTGCCTCGGTTGAAATACAACTAACAGTAGCTTCATTTAATTTTGTGCAAAGAGTAACTAAAGACTCAGAACTGATTGTTTGTCCTAAAAATACAAAGAGTAATAGAAGATTCTGTGCCTGAGATTTTTGTTTTGGTTGAATCATACCTGTTTAATACATAAGTTCCTCGATTGGTGCTTCATTGTTTGTAGCCATAAATTAAAACACCCTTTCATACAGTACTGCATGAAAGGGTACCCTAATTCATTATTTTATTCATTTTCTTAAGTTGATGGCTATGCTCTTATGAATGCCTACAGTGTTAGTTTTTAAGTTCTAAATTTTTAGAATGAGACATGGAACTTACATGATATTTTTCTCCACCGTATTCTACATCTGCAGAAAAGGTTTTACTCTCATCATCTTTTATATGCCCGTTTATAAAGACGGTTTGAAAATCACTTGGGGCAAATTTATGTCCTGTAATGACTACTTCTAAATTCTCTTTTTCTTTGAAATATTTAATAGTTACTTCTTCGGCCTTTTTTACTATTTTTTGTTCTTCTTCTTTCTTATCATCATTAATGTTACACCCTCCTAAAATGATTAATATAAAAATAATACTCAAACTGGAAAAGGTTTTTTTCAATTCAATTCCCTCCATTAATGGTATCTAATATTTAAATCTATACTTTGTGGAATTGATTGAGCTATTAGATCAAAAAAGAGACGCTGTAATTAATGTTTCTTTACAATAAGTGTACTCTTACAGTTTAAGCATACTATTTCTTTTTGTTTGAATACAAGGTGCTGCCTATTACAGGTTAGGAAAATAATACCAACAGAGGTTAAACGTAATATATTATATTCATAACTCTAAAAACCCGTTGTTTAAGAGGAGTTTATATAAGGGAGACGTAGTAATCAGTTCATAGGGCATTAACGGATTATATATGTAAATTGAGTGCAGCTAGAGGGGAAATTAATTATTATAAGTAAAAAAAAAGACACTCTCAAGAGTGCCTCCCCTTAGCAGCCGAATCCGCCGCCCCAACAGCTAGCGCCAACGATGATTAATAAAATAAACAGTACAACAAGTAAAGCGAATCCGCCGCCGAAACCGCAGCCTCCACCACAACTACCGCCATAGCCCATATTAACTCCTCCTTCCATAAAGACCATTAATTAATGGATTTAATTCACTTTATGTTTTTACGGATAATCTTGAGCAGGTCCTTTTGAAAAATAAAGGTGCTTAGATTTTAAGAGAGTTGACGACCTTATTTTTGTCACCGCTATTCGGCTGATGACATATTGTATTTTATTCTGTGTATTGGGGGAAGGAGGATCTTTATGGCTAATTCTGAAATGATTTTACGTTTACTTACAGATTTAAAGATTGAACAGCAAGCTTTAAAAGAACAGCTGGAGAAAATGCAAACAGCTGTGAATACTCTTGAAGAAAAATCAG